>JBAXJZ010000454.1:0-3946 GCA_037137595.1 Burkholderiales bacterium
ACGCCCACCTCGTCGACGACTGGTACTTCTGCACCGGCGTGATCACGTCCCTCAGCGGCGGCTGGCTGGACGGACCCAAGCAATGGATCGCGCGTCGCGAGATCCACCGCCGATTCGACGCCGACACCGAGACCTACGGTCACGCCGATCCGCGGGTGGCGGCTGTCGTCGCCGCGGCGCCTGCGGCGGCGGCCTTCGACCTCGACACGCTCGCGCGTCCGGTCGTGCCGCTCGGACTGGTGATCCTCGGCCGGGACCGCTGGCTGGTCCCCCGCTTCCACGGCGAGGCGGTCCTCGCCGCGTGCGCGGCCTGCGAGCGCGTCGCGGAGGTGCCGTCGGCCGGGCACGGCGCGATGCTGTCGCCGCTGCCTCCGGGCCTGCGCGGCGTCCTCGGCGACATGCTGAACGACCCGCCCGGCTTCGACCGCGCGGGGTCGATGCCCGACGTGGACCGGCGGATCGCCGACTTCTTCGAACGGCACCTGGTGCGCGCCGTGGCGCGCTGAGCGTTCAGCCGAGCAGTTCGCGCGCGTGCTTGCGCGTGGTCGCGGTGATCGCGACGCCGCCCAGCATCCGCGCGATCTCCTCGATGCGCCGGTTCCGGTCGAGCCGCTCGATGCGCGAGGTGGTGCGCGCGCCGTCCTGCTGCTTCGAGACCGAGAAGTGCTGGTTGGCCTTGGCCGCCACCTGCGGCAGGTGCGTGACGCACAGCACCTGGCGGGCCTCGCCGAGCCGACGCATCAGTCCGCCGATCACCTCGGCCACCGCGCCGCCCACGCCCGCGTCGGCCTCGTCGAAGATCAGCGTGCCCACCGGCGTGGCTTCGGCCGCGAGTTCGCTGATCGCCAGGCTGATCCGCGACAGCTCGCCGCCCGAGGCGACCTTGCCGAGCGCGCGCGGCGTGGCGCCCGCGTGGCCGGCCACGCGGAACTCGACGCGGTCGATGCCGTGCGAGGCCGGCTCGCCGCGCTCGATCGCGATCTCCAGCCGGCCGCCCTGCATGCCGAGCCGGCCGATCCGATCGCTGACGCCCTGGGACAGCGCCTTCGCCGCCTGCACCCTGCGCTTCGACAGCGCGGCCGCGAGCGTGTCGTAGTCCGCGCGCGCCGCCTCGACGCGTTTCGCGAGCGCCTCGACGTCCTGCGCCTGCGCGGCCTGCGCGAGCCGCTCGCGCAGTGACGCGAATTCGTCGGCCAGCCGCTCGGGGGGCAGCCGGAACTTGCGGCCGGCCGCGTACAGCGTGCCGATCCGGGCTTCGACCGCGGCGAGCCGTTCGGGGTCGAGGTCGACCCGGTCCGCGTAGGCCGACAGCGTGGACCCCGCCTCGCCGGCCTGGATCGCGGCGTTCTCGAGCATCTCCAGCACCGGTTCGAGCGACGGATCGACCGCCGCGAGCGGCCGCAGCTTCTGCTGGATCGCGGTCAGCCGGTCGGCGATGGCGTCGTCGCCGTCGGCGAGCGCGTCGGCCAGCCCGCGGGTGCCCTCGATCAGCGTGGCCGCGTGCGCGAGCCGCTTCTGCTCGACGGCGAGCTCGTCCCATTCGCCCGGCACCGGCGCGACCTGCGCGAGCTCGTCGACCTGCCACTGCAGCCGCTCGCGCTCCAGCGTCAGCTCGCGGGCGCTGCCCTGAGCGCGTTCCAGGTCGCGCTCGAGCGCGCGCCAGGCGGCGTGCGCCTGCGCGAGCGCGGCGAGTTCGGCGCCCGCGCCGGCGAACCGGTCGAGCAGCGCGCGCTGCCCGTCCGGGCGCAGCAGCGACTGCGAGGCGTGCTGACCGTGGACCTCGACCAGCCCCTCACCGATCTCGCGCAGCTGCGCCACCGTGGCCGGGTGCCCGTTGACCAGCGCCCGCGAGCGGCCGTCGGCCTCGACCACCCGCCGCAGCAGCACCACGCCCGGATCGCCGCCGAGGTCGCGCTCGGCGAGCCAGGCATCGAGCCGCGCGTCGGTGGTGAACTCGGCGGTGATGTCCGCGCGCGAAGCGCCTTCGCGCACCACGCCCGCATCCGCGCGCGCGCCGGTGGCCAGTCCCAGCGCGTCGATCAGGATCGACTTGCCGGCGCCGGTCTCGCCGGACAGCACGGTGAAGCCGGGCCCGAACTCGAGCTCGACGGCCTCGACGATGACGAAGTCTCGCAGTCGGAGTGCGGTGAGCATCGCGGCGCGGAGGGGGTCAGGAGCGCGGCGCGAGGCCGGGCATCTCGTGCCAGTTGAGCTTGGAGCGCAGCGTCGCGTAGTACGAATAGCCGCTCGGGTGCAGGAACCGCACGCTGTAGGCGGCGCGCCGCACCTCGATCACGTCGCCGACGTGCAGGTCGGCGAAGGTCTGCATGTCGCAGTTCACCCTGGGCTCGCGACCGTCGCTGACGCTCATGCTGATCACCGACGACGACGGCAGCACGATCGGCCGGTTCGACAGCGCCTGCGGCGCCACCGGCACCAGCACCAGGCCGTCGAGCGTGGGGTGGAGGATCGGGCCGCCGCTGGACAGCGCGTAGGCGGTCGAGCCGGTGGGCGTCGCGACGATCAGGCCGTCGGCGCGCTGGCTGTACATGAACAGGCCATCGACGTGGACCTGGACCTCGATCATGCCCGCGCGCGAGCTGCGGCTCACGACGACGTCGTTGATCGCGCTGGCCTCGAACACCACCTCGCCGTCGCGGGTGACGCGCGACTGCAGGATCGCCCGGTCCTCGGCCTCGTAGTGGCCGTCGAGCACCGCGCCGAGCGCGTCCGACCATTGCAGCAGCGGGATGTCGGTGATGAAGCCGAGCCGGCCGAAGTTGATCCCGACCAGCGGCACCCCGTGCGGGGCGAGGTCCCGGGCGATGCCCAGCATGGTGCCGTCGCCGCCGACGATGACCCCCAGGTCCGCCACCTCGCCGATCTCGCGGACGGTCGCGGTGGCGAGCCCGGAGGTGCCGAGCGTGGCGGCGATGCCGGCCTCGAACAGCACCCGGAAGCCCCGCTGGTCGAGGAAGGCGCCGATCTCGCCCAGGGTCTGGGCCACGCCCTCGGACGGCTGCTTGCCGAACAGGGCGACGGTCTTGAACGGGGCGGTCATGGCAGCATTTCACCACAAGTCGACGGGCGATCCGCCTCGGACGGCCTAGGCCCGAGGTCGGGGACGACGGGGCTCGGGCGGCCCGTGCCGGCGGCGTCCCGCCGTTGCCCAACCGCGGCGATTCGGTCTATAACTGGCACCCATGCTGGACACGCGGGCCAAGACCCTTCTCAAGACCCTGATCGAGCGCTACATCGCGGACGGGCAGCCCGTCGGCTCGCGAACGCTGTCGCGCTACTCCGGGCTCGACCTGTCACCGGCGACCGTCCGCAACGTGATGGCCGACCTCGAGGAGCTCGGCCTGATCACCAGCCCGCACACGTCGGCGGGCCGGATTCCCACCCCGCGGGGCTACCGGCTCTTCGTGGACACGATGGTCACGGTCCGTCCGCTCGAGCTCGAGCAGACCGAGCGGCTGCAGGGCCAGCTGCTCGCCGAGGAGCCGCAGCGCGTCCTGACCCAGGCCGCGCAGCTGCTGTCGAGCCTGTCGCAGTTCGCCGGGGTCGTGATGACGCCGCGGCGCAGTTCCACGTTCCGGCAGGTCGAGTTCCTGCGGCTGTCGGAGCGGCGCGTGCTGCTGATCATCGTGACCCCGGAGGGGGACGTGCAGAACCGCATCCTGCACGCGGACCGCGAGTATTCGGCGAGCGAACTCACCGAAGCCTCCAACTACGTCAACCAGCACTTCGCCGGCCTCGACTTCGAGACCATCCGCCAGAAGCTTCAGCGCGAGCTGGTCAGCCTGCGCGACGACATCACCGGGCTGCTGCACAAGGCGGTCGCCGCGGGCCACCAGGCCGCCTCCGAGCATCAGGACACGCTGATGGTGAGCGGCGAGCGCAACCTGGTCGCCGTCCACGAGCTGTCGGACAACATGGACCGGCT
>JBAXJZ010000455.1:0-3932 GCA_037137595.1 Burkholderiales bacterium
AGCTGCACCCAGTAGCTCGCCGCGATCGGCAGGCAGGCGTCGTTGAAGTCGTAGCCCGGGTTGTGGACCATGCAGCCGCCCGTGCCGTGGGTGTCGCCCTCGCCGTTGCCCACGAGCAGGTAGCTGCCCGGGCAGCGCTGCAGCATGAACGAGAAGTCCTCGGCGCCGGTCATCGGCTCGAGCTCGGGCAGCACCGCAGCCTCGCCCAGCCAGTCGACCGCGACGGACCGCGCGAAGGCGGTGCAGTCCGGATCGTTCACCACCGGCGGATAGCGCCAGTGGTAGGTCACCTCGGCGCGCACGCCGAGCGTCGCGGCCTGCGCGCGGACGATCTCGGTGATCCGGTCGCGCAGCATCTCGCGCACCTCGTGGCGGAACGCGCGGACGGTCGCGCGCATCGTCACCGTCTCCGGGATCACGTTCGGCGCGTCGCCGCCGTGGATCGAGCCCACCGAGATCACCGCCGCGTCGCGCGGGTCCACATTGCGCGAGACCACCGTCTGCAGCGCGAGCACGATGTGCGCCGCCGCGACCACCGGGTCGGCGGCGCGGTGGGGCATCGAGCCGTGCCCGCCGCGGCCGTGGACCGCGATGTCGACGGTGTCGGACGATGCGGTCATCGGGCCGGCCCGGAAGGCGAAGGTGCCGGCCGGGATGCCGGGCATGTTGTGCAGCCCGAAGATGGCGTCGCACGGGAAGCGCTCGAAGAGGCCGTCCTCGATCATCTTCTTCGCGCCGCCCAGCCCTTCCTCGGCGGGCTGGAAGATCAGCTGCAGGGTGCCGTCGAAGCCGCGTTCGGCGGCCAGCACGCGCGCGGCCGCCAGCAGGATGGCGGTGTGGCCGTCGTGGCCGCAGGCGTGCATGGTGTTCGGAATCGTGCTCGAGTACGGCAGGCCGGTGGTCTCGTGGATCGGCAGCGCGTCCATGTCGGCGCGGATCCCGAGCCGGCGCGGACCGTCGCCGCAGCGGAGCACGCCCACGACGCCGGTGCCGCCCAGGCCGCGGTGGACCTCGTAGCCCCAGTCCGAGAGGCGTGCGGCCACCAGGTCGGAGGTGCGGAACTCCTGGTAGGCGAGCTCGGGGTGGGCGTGGATGTCGTGGCGCAGCGCGATCATCTCGTCGGCCACGGCCCGGACCTCGGGCAGCACATGGGCCGCGCGGGCGGCGGGACGGGCGGGGGCGGCCATCGGCGGAACTCCGGAACGGGGGACGGCCGCAGTGTAACGGCAGCGCGCGGCGCGCCCGGAGGCGGCGGTCCGCCGGCGCGCCGGGCGCGCCGGCCGCGTCCCGTCAGGCGGACGGGTCGAGGCCGCCGACGGCGTCGCCCAGGCCCGGCCGGCTCGCGTCGCCCGCCGCGACCGGCAAGGCGCCGGCCGCGACCGCCGCGTCGCCCGCGGCGTCGGCCGAGGACGTGCGGACCGGGATCGGCCCCGGCTCGAACACCGCCATCGATTCGACGTGCGAGGTGTGCGGGAACATGTTGACCACGCCGGCCATCTTCAGGATCCAGCCGCCCTCGTGGACGAGGACGGCCGCGTCGCGCGCGAGCGTCGCAGGGTTGCACGACACGTAGACGATCCGCTTCGGGCGCGGCGCGTCCGGTGCGGCGAGCGCCTGGGCGACCGCGAGCGCGCCCTCGCGGGGCGGGTCGACGAGCACGCGATCGAATTCGCCGAGCGCGCGCCAGGCCGACGGCGTCATCTCGAAGAGGTTCGCGACGCGGAACGAGGTCCGGGCCGCCAGACCGGCGGCGCGGGCGTTGTCGAGCGCGCGTTCGACCAGCGTCGCGCTGCCCTCGATGCCGACGACCTCGCCGGCCCGGGTGGCCAGCGGCAGCGTGAAGTTCCCGAGCCCGCAGAAGAGGTCCGCGATCCGTTCGTCCGGACGCGGATCGAGCAGGCGCACCGCACGCCCGACCAGCGTCGCGTTGATCGCGTGGTTGACCTGGGTGAAGTCGGTCGGACGGAACGGCATCGACACGCCGAACTCGGGCAGCGCATAGTGCAGCGCCGAAACCGCGCCGCCGCCGGGCGTCCAGAAGAGCTCGATCGAATCCGGGCCCTTGGGCTGCAGCCAGAGCTCCACGCCGTGGGCCTCGCCGAAGCCCCGCAGCAGCACGCGGTCGGCGTCGGACAGCGGCTCGAGCACGCGGAACACCAGCGCCAGGACGGTCTCGCCCTGGGCGACCTCGACCTGCGGCATGCGGTCGCGGATCGACAGACCGGCGACCAGTTCGCGCAGCGGCAGCAGCAGCGCGGACACCGACGGCGGCAGCACGTGGCATTCGCGCATGTCGGCGACGTAGCTCGAGCCGCGCTCGTGGAAGCCGACCAGCACCCCGCCCTTCTTCGGCACGTGGCGCACCGACAGCCGCGCGCGGTAGCGGTAGCCGAAGGCGGGCCCGACGATCGGCGGCAGCAGCGACTCGGCGCGGATGCGGCCGACGTGCCAGAGGGTGTCCTCGAGCGCGCGCTGCTTGATCGAGACCTGCGCGCGCGGCTCGACGTGCTGCATCGAGCAGCCGCCGCAGGTCCCGAAGTGCGGGCAGCGCGGCGCGGTGCGCAGCACGCTCGCGCGTTCGATGGTCTCGACCTCGGCCACCTCGAAACGCGGCTTGCGGCGCACGGTGCGCGCCACCACGGTCTCGCCGGGCAGCGCGCCGCGGACGAACACCACCTTGCCGTCGCTGCGCGCGACGCCGTTGGCCTCGAGGTCGAGGCTCTCGATCCGGTACCGCTCGCTCACGTCGACCAGGCCGCGAGGAATTCCTGCCAGTGGTCGCCCTCGAGCGTGGACAGGGTCTGCCGGGTCAGCGCGATCTCGCCCTCGTACTCGTCGGGCGTCAGCGCGCCGCGCATCAGCTGGAAGCGGCAGTAGAGGAGCCAGGTGTTCGCGACGTCGGTCTCGCAGTAGTCGCGGATCTCGTCCTGCAGTCCGGAGCGCCAGGCATCGTAGACCTGCGAGCCGTCCATGCCGAGCTTGCCGGGAAAGCCGCACATCTTCGCGAGCTGGTCGAGCGGCGCCGATGCGCGGCCGTTGAAGAGCGCGAGCAGGTCCATCAGGTCGGTGTGCCGCGCGTGGTAGCGCGACACGTAGCTGTTCCACTTGAAGTCGCGGTCGTCCTCGCCCTGGTCCCAGTAGCGGTGGGCCTGGACCTTGTGGATCAGCCCGCGGTAGTGGAGCACCTGCAGGTCGAAGCCCGAGCCGTTCCAGGACACCAGGTTCGGCGTGTACTTCTCGATGGTCCGGAAGAAGCCCTGGACCAGCTTGCCCTCGTCGCCCGGGCCGCCGGCGAGCGAGCGCACGCGCAGGCCGTCGGCGTCCCGGAACAGCATCGAGATGACGATGACCTTGTGCAGGTGGTGCGGCAGGAAGTCGCTCGACCCGTTGGTCTGCTCGCGCCGCCGCGCGAGCGCCGCCTCGACCACCGCGTCGTCGTCGCCCTCCAGGCCCCAGGCGGCACGCAGACCGGCCGCGTCGGGCACGGTCTCGATGTCGAAGACCAGGATCGGCGTCATCGCTCGAACGCGTTCAGCGCTTGGGGAGGTAGCGGGCCGGGTCGACCGGCTTGCCCTGCTGGCGGATCTCGAAGTGCAGCCGCGGCGAGGTGGTGCCGGAGTCGCCGAGGTCGGCGATCCGCTGGCCGCGCTTGACCGACTGGCCTTCCTTCACCGCGAGCGAGCGGTTGTGCGCGTAGACCGACAGCAGCTCGTTCGCGTGCTTGACGATCACCAGGTTGCCGTAGCCGCGCGGGCCGGCGCCGCTGAAGATCACCTTGCCGTCGGCGGCCGCGCTCACCGGATCGCCCACCTTGCCGCCGATGACGACACCCTTGTTGCCGGACTCGGTGAAGGTCTGCATCACCTTGCCGGCGGCCGGCCACGACCAGTCGCCGTCGCCGTCGACGCTGCGGGCCTCCGGCGCGGCGCCTG
>JBAXJZ010000456.1:0-3928 GCA_037137595.1 Burkholderiales bacterium
GGCGCACCCGGCGCGCCCGCGCTGGGTGCAGCCGCCCTGATGCTGGCGGCGTGGATCACACATTCCGCGCTGCACCTGCGGCGTGCGCGTCGGAGCGCGGCGCGAGCCCGCCTGAGGGATCAGTCGCTGGCGGGGCCTGACGCGGCGCCGGGTCGTCGGCTGCGGCCGGCGCCGCAGTGGACGTGAGCGCGGCGGCACGGCCCGCGGCGCGCAGCGCGACCCGGTCGGCCAGCACGCGTAGCACCTCGTCCGGATCCGCGGGCTTGGTGATGTGCAGGTCGAAGCCGGCCTCGCGCGCGGCCTGGCGGTCGCGCTCGCGGCCGTAGCCGCTCACCGCGACGAGCAGCAGCAGGTCGCCGCGCGGCGTGGCACGCAGCCGGCGCGCCACCTCGTAGCCGGAGAAGCGCGGCAGGCCGAGGTCGAGCAGCACCACCTCGGGCGCGAAGCGTTCGGCGCGCACCAGCGCTTCCTCGCCGTCGTACGCACACTCCACCGCGTAGCCTTCCAGGCCCAGCAGCAGGCTCATGCTCTGCGCGGAATCGACGTTGTCGTCGACCACCAGCACGGGGCAGGCGCCGGAGGGCGTCTGCTCGCCCGTCGGGGCGTCGGTCATCGGTGTTCTCCTGGAGTCGGTGGGGACGGCGGCTCAGGCACGCGGCGGCGCGTGCGCCGACCATCGGGCCCCGCCGTCGAATCGGACCGACAGCGTGTCGCCCACGCGGCCATCGCCGGTGGGCGCGACCCGGGCGCCCATCGACTCGAGGACCAGCACCGCGTGCAGCAGCTCGAGCGGCAGTCGATGCCCCGATCCGAACGCGTGCCAGATCGACAGTCCGCCGTCGTCGCCCTCGTCGATCGACACCTGCAGAACCGGCCGATCGGTCTCGGCCTCGAGCCGCAGCAGAAGCGGCGCGCCGGGCAGGCCGTGGCGCAGCGCGTGCGCGCCGAGCGCCCGCAGCGCGCCAACCGCCGCGGTCCGGTCGCCGGCGATCCAGGCCTCGCGCGGCCGACCGACCACCACCTCGCGTCGCACATCCGAGGCGGCCGGGCGCAGCGCGCCGGCGACCTCGTCGAGCACGCTTCCCAGTTCGACCGGTTCCGCCGGGCCGTCGCGGTCGCCGCCGGCGAGTCGCAGCACCCGACCCAGCGTGTCGATCAGCACGAGCTGCTGGTCGAATGCGCGACGCAGTCCGGCGAGCGCCCGGTTCGAGGCTTCGCCTCGGGGCGCGGGGTCGGACGCGAGCAGGTGCAGCCAGCCGTTCATCGCGTTGAGCGGGTTGCGCAGCTCATGCGTGACGAGCGAGGCGAACTCGTCGCGGGTCATCCGCAGCGGGACGTCCGGGTCGGAGAAGGGCATCGCTCGCCGGCCGGTGGTGGTCACGCGCGATTGAACCACATCGACCGGCGGCGGCGCAGCGCGCGCCCTGCCCGAAAGGGCGGGCAGGCTCACGTGCGCGGATGGTCGGGGCGGACGCGGCCCGGACGGTCGGCGTCCGGACGTACCGGCCGCAGCGGATGCTCGCTGCGCGGGCGGGTCGGGGCGGGTGGGGTGCGGGACGGGGTCATGGCATGGGCTCCTGGCTCTCGGGCCCGGTTCGGTCCGGGCGCCGGCCGAACCCGGCAGGCAATGCCCGTGCCCGGGATCGACGTTCCGTGACCGACGACGCGCGGCGCCTCGCGGCGACGCGCGTCGCGTGTCTCCGACGGAGTCAGCGCACCGAGCCGCGCCGGAAGAGGTTGACGATCGCGAGCAGGATCACCGCCCCCACGAGGGACACCACCATCGCGCCGACGCTGAAGTTGCTCTGGTTGATCGTGCCGACGCCGACCAGTGGAGAGATCAGCCATCCGCCGAGCATCGCGCCGACGATGCCGACGACGACGTTCAGCAGCATGCCTTGCTGCGCGTCGGTGCGCATGATCATGCTGGCGATCCAGCCGATCACGCCGCCGACGACGAGCCAGATGAGCAGGTTCATGGAAGTCCTCCGAGGGTGGTTGCGGGGTACGTCATGCGTAGCACCCGCCATGCCCGAGATGGACCGCCTGCCCCCCCTTCCGAGCCGGACCCCGATCGCTCAGCGTGCGGCGAGCACCACCGCCGTCCCCGACTGCTGGCTGACCAACCGCGACAGCGCGGCGAACAGTTCGTCGCCGCTGCGGCCGTCGATCCACCGGCCGTCGCGCCGCCGGTAGTGGAAGCCGCCCGAACGCGCCGCGACCCAGATCTCCTGCGCGGCCGAATGGCTGTTGACGACGATCTTCGAGTCGTCCTCGAAGGTCAGCGTGATCACGTTGCCCGAGCGCTCGACCTCGACGTCGAGTCCGTCGTCGGCGACCCGCTCCAACTCGGCCTCGACCGCGTCGAGGGCAAGCTCGGCGTCGCGCTGGAACGTGGGATCGCTCATGCTATGCTGGCCTCATGGTTCGCGGTCGGTCCCGCGTGGTGTCGCGTCGTGTCGGGGCCCGTCCGGGGCCGCTGCTCGCGGCGATTCTAGCGGGTTCGCTGCTCGCGGCCTGCGGCCAGCGCGGCCCGCTGTACCTGCCCGTGCCGCCGGCCGAACCGCCCCCGCGAGTGCGCACGCCGTCGAGCGGCACGGTGGTGCTGCCGCCGGCCGGCACGCCGGTGCAGCCGTCCCCGAAGGACAACCCGCGCCGCGAGGACCGCACGGCCCCTCGCTCCGACTGACCGCAGCTCCCCGTCACCCCCGAGGTCCCGGATGCACTGGTTCCCCACGATCGGCGGCCGCCTGCACGCCGAGCAGGTCCCGCTCGCCGACATCGCCGAGCGCTTCGGCACGCCCACCTGGGTCTATTCGCGCGGCGCCATCGACGAGGCCTGGAGCGAGTTCGCCGCAGCCACCGCCGGCCGGCGCGCGCTGGTCTGCTACGCGATCAAGGCGAACAGCACGCTCGCCATCCTGGAGCTGCTCGCGCGCCGGGGCGCCGGCTTCGACATCGTCTCGGGCGGCGAGCTCGCGCGCGTGCTGGCCGCCGGCGGCGCCCCGTCGAAGATCGTCTTCTCCGGCGTCGGCAAGACCCGCGACGAGATGCGCGCCGCGCTCTCGGCCGGCGTGCGCTGCTTCAACGTCGAGTCCGAGAGCGAGCTCGTGCGGCTCGACGCGGTCGCCCGCGAGATGGGCGTGCGCGCGCCGGTGTCGCTGCGGGTGAACCCCGACGTCGACGCCGGCACGCACCCCTACATCTCGACCGGCCTGCGCGAGAACAAGTTCGGCATCTCGCACGAGCGCGCGCTCGCCGCCTACCGGCAGGCCGCGTCGCTGCCCGGCCTGCGCGTCGAGGGCATCGACTGCCACATCGGCTCGCAGATCACCGAGATCGCGCCCTTCCTGGCCGCGCTCGACCGCGTGCTCGAGCTGGTCGACGCGCTCGCCGCCGAGGGCATCGCCCTGCACCACCTCGACCTCGGCGGCGGCCTGGGCATCACCTACCGCGACGAGACCCCGCCGGCGCGCGGCGCGATGCTGGCCGCGGTCTTCGCGCGGATCGACGCCTGGGCCGCGGCGCGCGGCCGGGAGGCGCCGGAGACGATGTTCGAGTTCGGCCGCGCGATGGTGGGCAACGCGGGCGTGCTGCTGACCCGCGTCGAGGTGCTGAAGGAGAACGGCGACAAGCGCTTCGCGGTGGTCGACGCCGCGATGAACGACCTGATGCGCCCCGCGATGTACGAGGCCTTCCACGAGATCGTCACGGTCGAGACGACCGACGCGCCGGCGGCCGCCTACGACATCGTCGGCCCGGTCTGCGAATCCGGCGACTGGCTGGGCCGCGACCGGCGGCTGGCCATTCGCGAGGGCGACCTGCTCGCGGTGATGTCGGCCGGCGCCTACGGGATGGCCATGAGCTCGAACTACAACACCCGACCCCGCGGCGCCGAGGTGGTGGTCGACGGCGATCGGGTCCACCT
>JBAXJZ010000457.1:0-3927 GCA_037137595.1 Burkholderiales bacterium
GGTCGAGACCGTGCCCGAGGCCGACGCACGCTGGCTGATGGACATCAACTTCTGGGGCACCGCCAACGGCTGCCGGGTGTTCGTGCCGCAGCTGCGCGGGCGCCAGGGCGCGACGCTGGTGGTGATCTCGAGCGTGTTCGCGTTCGTCGCGCCGCCCACGCAGGCCTACTACGCCGCGTCGAAGGCGGCGGTCCGCGCGTTCGCCGACGTGCTGCGCGAGGAGGTCCGCGACGACGGGATCCGGGTGCTCGCGGTCCATCCGGGCGGCATCCGGACGCGGATCGTCGAGCAGGCGCGGGTGGTCGACCTCGCGGGCACCGCGTCGTCGTCCGAGGCGCTCACGAGGCAGTTCCGCGGCACCGCGCGCACCACCGCCGACGAGGCCGCCGCGGCGATCGTCCGCGCGATCGAGCGCGGCGACACGCGGCTGCGGATCGGCGTGGATGCACGGATCGGCGACTGGATGTTCCGGCTCGCGCCGGCGCGCGCGTCGATGTGGTTCGCCGCGCTCGCGAAGCGCGCGCGCGCCGCGGCCGCACGGCGCGGCATGGGCTGAGGGCGGGCGATGTCGCGTTCCCCCTACCGCGTGTCGCTGCGCGGACGACGGATCGCGCGTGGCGCGGCCGTGGTCCTCGCCGGCGTGGTGCTGGGCCTCGCGAGCGCGTGGGCGGTGCTGCGGCCGTCGGTCGCACCGGCCACCGCGGCCGGGCCGTGGCGCGCCAGCCTGCTCGCCGGCAGCCCCGACGCCGATCCGTGGACACGTGCGCGCGTCGCGATCGGCGGGCTGCTCGCGCTCAGCCGCGAGGAGACGATGTACTACCTCGCCGCGCACGACAGCGCCGGCGCGCCGCTGCGCGCGCGCTGCGCGTACCGCGTCGAGGGCGTGCCGCCGCCGGCCCGCTGGTGGAGCGTGACCGCGTACGCCGACGACCACTTCCTGTTCGACGCGCCCGGCCGCCGCTTCAGCATCAACGGCGAGACCGCGCGCCTCGACGCGCGCGGCCGCTTCGCGGTCGCGACCGGGCCGGCCGCGCCCGCCGACGCGTCGGTCGCGTGGCTGCCGACGCCGGGCGACCGCGGGCTGCGGCTGGTGCTGCGGGTCTACAACCCGGAGCCGTCGCTGCAGGCCGCGCCGGCCTCGCTCGATCCGCCCCGGATCGAGCCGATCGGGGACTGCCGGTGAGCGGCGCGGCGCGCGCCTGGGCGATCCGCGCGGGCTGGACGCTCGCGATCGCGGTCGCGGTCCACGCGGCGGTGGTCTGGGCGGTGCCGCGCGCGATCATGAACCGGCTCTTCGTCGGGCTGGGCGGCGGCATCGGCGCGGTGGTGCGTCCGCCGCTCGCCGACGCGGACGCGCGGCGCATCGTGCTGCCGAGCCCGGACCTGCTCTACGCGGTCTGCGCATACGACCTGTCCGACGCGCCGCTGCGGATCACCGCGGATCCGAAGGCGCCGGGCTACTGGTCGCTCGCGCTGTACTCGTCGAGCTCGGACAACTACCACGTGCTCAACGACCGGCAGGCCGCGGGCCGCCCGGTCGACTGGGTGCTGGTGGGCCCGCGTCCGTACGCGGCGGCGCCCGCGGTGCCCGAGGGCGCGACGCTGGTGACCTCGCCCACCGCGCGCGGCCTGCTGCTGATGCGCACGCTGGTGGGCGACCCGGCGACGCGCCTCGCGCAGGCCGAGGCCGCGCGCGGCACGCTGCGCTGCGAACCGATGCGCTGACGCGCGGGGCGGCCCCGGGCGAGGACGGCGGGCGGCGCGGCGCCGCGGGTCAGGCGAGCTCGAAGACGATCTCCTTCGCGCCCTCCCACAGCACCTCCACGCCCATCGGCCGCAGCTGCTCCCTGCCCTCGACGATGGTGAGGAAGTGGTTGCCGGCCAGCGGCCCCATCTTCGACGCGAACGAGCACGAGCCGTAGGCGATCAGCAGCTCGGTCTCGCTGTAGCCGCCGGGGTAGAACAGCACGTCGCCCACCGACGGATGGCAGGTGTGGTTCTCGAAGCCCACGCCGAGCTGGAAGTCGCCGAGCGGGATCCAGCACGCCTCGCCGCTCCAGCGGACATGGATGATCTTCTGCCGGTAGGGCAGCAGCTTCAGGAAGACCTCGACGGTCTTCGGCGCGTCGGGGTTCGTCTCGGCGACGAAGCGGCGGCCGGCGGCGGTGATGGCGATGCGGGTCATGGCGGGTCTCGGAACGGGGTCCGCGATGCTAGCGCGCTCCGGGCGGACCGCCGGGCCTGCCGGCCCGCGGGCATCGGGTATCTTGGCGCGGCTCGACCCAGGGGAGGCGACGATGGACGACCGCAGGTATTCCGGCTACGAGGACCCGTCCCGGTGGGTGCTGCCGGCGGTGCTCGACGAGCAGGCGCGCCGCGCGCCCGACGCGACCTGGATCGAGACCACGACCGGCGAGTGCGCGAGCTTCGGCTCGATGCGCGACGAGGTCGCGCGCGCGGCCGGGTGGTTCGCGTCGCTGGGCGTGGAACCCGGCGAACACGTCGCGGTGATGATGCCCAACGGCCTGGACTTCGTCCGCGTCTGGCTCGGGCTGGGGCGCCTGGGCGCGGTGGCGGTGCTGCTGAACACCGAGCTCACCGGCGCGTTCCTCGAGCATCCGCTGCGCGACTGCGGCGCGAGCCTCGCGGTGGTCGACGCGACGCTGTGGCCGACGTTCGCCGAGGCCGCGCGCGGCGTGGCGGCGCTGCGGCGGGTGGTGATCGCGGGCGATGCGTCGGACACGGCGCCGACGTCGGCGACGGCATCGGGTCCGGCGGGCCCGACGGCGCCGGAACCCGCGATGGCCCGCCTCGCGTGGTCGGCCTGGGCCGACGCCGCGCCCTTCGACGGCCCGATGCCGCGGGCCCGCGACATCGCCTGCGTGATGTACACCTCGGGCACCAGCGGCCCGGCCAAGGGCGTGCTGATGCCGCACGCCCACTGCTTCCTCTACGGGCGCGGCGCGATCGATTCGATCGAGGTGACGGCCGCGGACCGCTACTACATCGTGCTGCCGCTGTTCCACGCCAACGGCCTGCTGATGCAGCTGGCGGCCACGCTGATCGCCGGCTGCGCGGCGATCGTGCGGCCGCGCTTCTCGGCGAGCGCCTGGCTCGACGACGTGCGCCGGCACCGCGCCACGCTCACCAACTGCCTCGGCGCGCTCGCGGCCTTCGTGGTCGCGCAGCCGCCCACGCCGCACGACCGCGACCATCGGCTGCGCGTGGTGAAGACCGCGCCCGCGGTACCCGAGCACGAGGCCGTCTTCCGCGAGCGCTTCGGCGTGCCCGACGTGACCTCGGGCTTCGGCATGACCGAGGTCAACATCCCCGTCTGGGGACGGCTGGGCGAATCGCTGCCGGGCGCGGCGGGCCGCGTGTACGACCGGTTCTTCGAGGTGGTGGTCGCCGACCCCGAGACCGACCTGCCGGTGCCGCCGGGCACGGTGGGCGAGATCCTCGTGCGGCCGAAGGTGCCGTTCGGCTTCATGGCGGGCTACCACGGCCGGCCGCAGCAGACCGTCGAGGCCTGGCGCAACCTCTGGTTCCACACCGGCGACGCGGGCACGCTCGGCGCCGACGGCGTGCTGACCTTCGTCGACCGCATCAAGGACTGCATCCGCCGCCGCGGCGAGAACATCTCGGCCACCGAGGTCGAGGCCGCCGTGGGCACGTTGGCGGGCGTGGCCGAGGTCGCGGCGTTCGCGGTGCCCTCGGCGATCCGTGGCGGCGAGGACGAGGTGATGCTCGCGGTGGTGACCGTGCCGGGTGCGGCGCTGACGCCGGCCGACGTGGCGACGCACTGCGATCGCGTGCTGCCGCGCTTCGCGAAGCCGCGCTTCGTCGCGCTGGTGGACGCGCTGCCGAAGACCGCGACCGGCAAGGTGCAGCGCGCGGTGCTGAGGCAGCGCGGTGCGGCGGGCGCGT
>JBAXJZ010000458.1:0-3913 GCA_037137595.1 Burkholderiales bacterium
CCGCTCCAGGATCCGCCCGCCCCGCGTGCGGCCATGGCCGCGTCCGTCGATACTGCGAGCCCGATGCGTCCCGCCCATGTCGCCCAGCTCCTGCTGCTGTCCCTGCTGTGGGGCGGGGCCTACCTCTTCATGCGCTCGTCGGCGCCGGCCTTCGGCGCGCTGCCGATGATCTTCCTGCGGATGGCGCTCGCCTGCCTGCTGGTGCTGGGCCCGCTCGCGCTGTGGCGCGGCGCGTTCGGGTCGATCCGCCGGCACGCGGGGCCGATCGCGGTCAACGGCCTGCTGTTCACCGCGCTGCCCTTCATCGGGCTCGGCTGGTCGGCGCTGTCGATCTCCGCCGGCATGCTCGCGGTGCTGCAGTCCTCGGCGCCGATCTTCGCGGCGATCGTCGGCGCGCTGTGGCTGCGCGAGCCGATCGGGCCGACGCGCATCGCCGGCCTGGTGGTGGGCATCGCAGGCGTCGCGCTGCTGGTCTGGGACAAGGTGTCGCTCACCGACGCCGCCGGCCTCGCGGTCCTCGTCACCCTCGCGGTCACGATGATGTGGGGCGTGTCCTCGAACTACGCGCGCACGAAGCTCGCGGGCATCGAGCCGCTCGCGCTCACCACCGGCAGCCTCGGCATCGCGGCGATCGCGCTCGCGCCGCTGGCCTGGCTCACCTGGCCGCAGGCCGACCCCGGCCCGCGCGCCTGGGCCGAGGTGGTGTTCCTCGGCGCCGCGTCGTCGGGCCTGGGCTTCCTGCTGTACTTCCGGCTGCTGCGCGCGATCGGCGCGGTGCGCGCCACCTCGGTCACCTTCCTCAACCCCGTCGTCGCGATGGCCTCGGCCGCGGTGTACCTCGGCGAGCCCGTCACGCCGCGGATGCTCGCCGGCTGCGCGGTCATCCTCGCCGGCACCGCGCTGACCCTCGGCCTGGTGCGCCTGCCGCGCCGCCGCGCGGTCGCGCGCGGGTAGCATCGCGCCATCGAAGGAGTCCTCCGCACCCATGCACGCCGACACCCCCCACGCCGAGTTCGGCCCCGTCACCGTGTTCTTCGGCGAGAAGAACGGCAAGTATCCGGACGGCAACCAGGTCGTCGTCCGAGGCGCCGACACGCTCGCGGTGTTCGACTCGCCGCAGGTGGCCAACCGCATCGGCGCGGCCTTCGACGAGGCCGACCTCGCGATCCAGGGCCACGTCCACGAGGACCACCTCGCCGGCCTGCACCGGATCCCCCGGGCCGCGGTCCACGTCCACGAGGCGGACGTCGAGGCCGCGCGGACCTGGGACGGGCTCGCGCGCCACTACGGCTACGAGCAGCCGGTGCTCGACGGCCTGCACGCGAAGATCGTGAAGGAGTTCGACTGGGTGCCGCGCCCGGACGCGGTGGCCTACCGCGACGGCGCGCGCTGGGACCTGGGCGGCGGCGTCTCGGTCACCGCGCACCACATGCCCGGCCACACCGCCGGGCATTGCGTGCTGGTCGTCGAGCCCGTCGGGGTGGCCTTCATCGGCGACATCGACCTGTCGGGCTTCGGTCCGTACTACGGCGACGCCACGTCGGACCTGCGGTCGTTCCGGCGCACGCTGGCGCGGGTCGCGTCGATCCCGGCGAAGGTGTGGGTCACCTCGCACCACCGCGGCGCCGTGACCGAGCGCGACGCGTTCGAGCGCGCGCTCGCTGCGTTCACCGCGAAGCTCGACGAGCGCGAGGCGAAGCTGCTCGCGATGCTCGACGGCGGGCCGCGGACCCTGGAGTGGCTGGTCGCCGAACGGCTCACCTATCCGAAGGGCTACGAGGAGCTGTGGATCGACGGCGCGGAGCGGCGGACGATCTCGCAGCACCTCGACGAGCTGCTCGAGGCGGGCCGCGTGCGCCGGCTCGACGACGGGCGCTGGGCGAAGGCCTGAGACGACCCGCGCCGGGCGGCACCCGCCGCCCGGCCCGAGACGCGTCCGAGGCCCCTGCGGCCGGGCGATCCCGCCGTCCGAGGGGTCGGCGGTGCCGGCCGTGGCAGCATGCGGGCATGTCCGCTCCCGTCCACGCCGACGACCCGCCCTGCCGTCCCGGCTGCGGGGCCTGCTGCATCGCCCCGTCGATCGCCACGCCGATGCCCGGCATGCCGCGCGGCAAGCCGGCCGGCGAACGCTGCCTGCACCTCGACGACGCGATGCGCTGCGGCCTGTTCGGGCGGCCCGAGCGGCCGGCGTTCTGCGCGGGGCTGCGGCCGTCGCGCGAGATGTGCGGCGACGACCGCGGGGCCGCGATCGCCTGGCTCGCGCGGATGGAGCGGCTGACCGCGCCCTGACCCCGACGACGCCCGCCCGGGCGCGGCCGGTCCGTCCGGAGCGCGGCCCGGCCGCATGTGATCCGGGCATCGGCAGGTCGTGCGGCGGCTCGGGGTAAGATCGCGCGGCCCCCGGTCCACGGGGACCGCCGACCCCCGTCCCCCACGTCGTCTCCCGGGAAGCCCGCCTCGCCATGAAGCTCCGTTCCGTGATCGGTGGTGTGCTGGTCGCCGCCGTCCTCGGCGGCGGCGGCTGGTGGTGGTGGGACCAGCGCAACGCCTCCGACGGACCGACGCTGCGCACCGCCAAGGTCGAGCGCGGCACGCTGGTGGCCACCGTCGCCGCGTCCGGCACGCTCGCCGCCACCGTCCAGGTGCAGGTGAGCTCGCAGGTGTCCGGCCAGATCCGCGAGGTGCTCGCCGACTTCAACGCCGAGGTCGCCAAGGGCCAGGTGCTCGCGCGGATCGACCCCGAGACCTTCGAGTACCGCGTCCGCCAGGCCGAGGCCGACCTGGAGGCGGCGCGCGCGCAGGTGGGCGTGCAGCAGGCCACGGTCGCCGCGCGGCGCTCCGACCTGTCGCGGAACCGGATCAACCTCGAGGAGGCGCGGCGCGACCTGGACCGCAAGGAGGACCTGGTCGCGAAGAACTTCCTCTCGCCGGCCGAGCGGGACAAGGCGCGCTCGGTGGCGCGTGCGCTCGTCGAGGACGTGGCCAGCGCCGAGGCCCAGGTGCAGCTCGCCGAGGCCCAGGTCCGCAACGCGATGTCCACCGTCGCGCAGCGCGAGGCGCAGCTCGCGTCGTCGCGCGTGGACCTCGGCCGCACGGTGATCCGCGCGC
The DNA here is from genome assembly GCA_037137595.1 of Burkholderiales bacterium. Classification (GTDB taxonomy): domain Bacteria; phylum Pseudomonadota; class Gammaproteobacteria; order Burkholderiales; family Burkholderiaceae_E; genus UBA4615. The sequence goes on from JBAXJZ010000458.1 coordinate 3,109, forward strand.
CCGTCGACGGCGTGGTGATCAAGCGATCGATCGAGCCCGGCCAGACGGTGGCGGTGAGCCTGGCCGCGCCCGAGCTGTTCCTCATCGCGCAGAACCTGCGCGACATGCAGGTGGAGGTCTCGATCGACGAGGCCGAGGTCGCGCGGCTGCGGATCGGCCAGCGCACCACCTTCACCGTCGACGCCTTCCCGGGCCGCACCTTCGAGGGCACGGTGCGGCAGGTCCGCAAGGCCTCGAAGAACGAGCAGAACGTCATCACCTACACCGCGGTCGTCTCGGCCGAGAACGAATCGCAGGCGCTGCTGCCCGGCATGACGGCGAACGTGCGGATCGTGACCGACACCCGCAACGACGTGCTGAAGGTGCCCAACGCCGCGCTGCGCTTCAAGCCGCCGGGCTGGACCGAGGCGCCGAAGTCGGCCGCGCTGCCGGCCGCGCTGCGCGCCGCGATCGAGGCGGCGGTGCCCGAGGCCCACGCCCAGACCGGCCCGGCCGCGGCGATGCAGGCCTACCGCGACCGGCTGGAGCGCGAGCTGGCCCTGACCGATCCGCAGAAGGCCAAGGTGGATGCCGCGTTCGCCGCCGCGCGCGAGCGCTTCGCGACGGTGCGCGACACGCCCGAGGGCGAACGGGCTGCGCTCGCTGCGTCGATCCGCGAGTCGATGCGCTCGCAGATCGCCGCGGTGCTCGACCCGGCGCAGCGCAAGACCTTCGCGGCGATCAACGCCGAGATCGACGCGCGACGGGCGGCGCAGGCCGCGGGCGCGGGGGCGACGGTGGGGGCGGGCGGCGGGGCCGCCGCCGG
>JBAXJZ010000459.1:0-3879 GCA_037137595.1 Burkholderiales bacterium
GCCGACGGGCGGACGAGCGTCCGCCGGCCGACCGACTTAGTCTGAGGGCTCGGGTGGACGCAACCCGTTCAGCCGTGATCCTGCGATTTCTTCAGAGTCTCCTCTTACTCACCACCGCGGCCGCAGGCGCCGCCGAAGTTGCGGTGGTGGGCATTTTTCCTCCCTCCAAGGCAGTTCTCGTCGTCGACGGCCGCGGTCCGTACACGGTGCCCGTGGGCGGCTCGATAGAAGGCGTACGCGTGCGCGCGGTCGACGAGCGCGGCGCAACGCTCGAGGTCGACGGCCGCACGACGCTCGTGGCGCTGGGCGCCGCCCCGCTGCGCACCCCGAGTTCCGCACCGCCCCGCGTGGTCCTGCCGGCCGACGGCCGTGGCCACCACCTCGCCGACGGCGAGGTCAACGGCGCGCGCGTGCGCTTCCTCGTCGACACCGGCGCGACCGCGGTCGCGATCCCGACGGCGCTCGCTCGGCGGATCGGGCTCGACCTCGCCCAGGCGCCGCGGGTGCGCGTGTCGACCGCGAACGGCACGACGATCGCGTGGCGGGTCCGGCTCGACACGGTCTCGCTCGGCCCGATGACGATGCATCAGGTCGATGCGCTGGTGCAGGACGGGATCGGCGAGGTCGCGCTGCTCGGCATGAGCTTCCTGTCGCGGACCGACATGGTCCGCGAAGGCGACCGGCTGGTGCTGACGAAGCGCTTCTGACGCGCGGCCCCGCCGGGGCCGCGCCGGACTCAGGCCTCGATCCGCGCGTAGGCCGAGTGGTTGTGGATCGACTCGAAGTTCTCGCCCTCGACGACGAAGCCCGCCACGCCCGGCACCTCGCGCACCGCCGCGGCCACGTCGCGGACCAGGTCCTCGACGAACTTGGGGTTGTCGTAGGCGCGCTCGGTCACGTACTTCTCGTCGACCCGCTTCAGCAGGCCCCAGAGTTCGCACGAGGCCTGCGCCTCGATGCGTGCGATCAGCCCCTGCACGTCGAGCGACGCGCCCGGCTCGAGCCGCGCCTCGACGGTGACGTGCGAGCGCTGGTTGTGCGCGCCGTACTCGGAGATCTCCTTCGAGCACGGGCACAGGCTGGTGACCGGCACGACGACCTTCACGTCGACGCGCGGCGCCTCGCGCGGGCCGTCGACCACCAGCGAGACCTCGTAGTCCATCGTCGAGGCCACGCCCGAGACAGGCGCCACCTTGGCGACGAACAGCGGGAACGACAGCTCGAAGCGGCCGGTGGGCGCCTCGAGCAGCTCGAGCATCTCGGCGTGCAGCGGCACGAGCGCGTCGAGCGACAGGTCCCGCGCGCGCCGCTCGAGCAGCGCGACGAAGCGCGACATGTGCGTGCCCTTCTGCTCGGCCGGCAGCGACACGAACAGGCTCCAGACGGCGACGGTGGGCGCCGGCTCGCCGGCCGAACGCCACAGCATCGGGTAGCGCAGCCCGCGGACACCCACGCGCTGGATGGGCTGGCGCCGGTGGTCGGCGCTGCCCTGCACGTCGGGCATCGGCCGCCCGACGCTGGGATCGCGGGAATTCATCGCCACTCCTGGGACATCGGACCCGTACTGTAGCGCAGGGCCCGTCGTCCTTACTTGCGGTTCGCCACCAGCCGCGGCGACCCCTCGGCCGCCAGCAGGTCGCCGAAACGGGCCCGCACCGAGCGCTCGATGCCGGCCGCGTCCAGGCCTTCCAGCCGCAGCAGCAGCGACGGATCGCCGTGGTCGATGAACTTGTCGGGCAGGCCGAGCTGCAGCACCGGCCTGGCGAGGCCGAGCGCCGCGATCGCCTCCAGGCAGGCGCTGCCCGCGCCGCCCGGCACCGCGTGTTCCTCGACGGTGACGAAGGCGTCGTGCGTGCGCGCGAGCTCCTCGATCATCGCGGTGTCCAGCGGCTTCACCCAGCGCATGTTCACCACGGTGGCATCCAGCGCCTCGCCGGCCTCGAGCGCCGGGTGGACCATCGAGCCGAACGCGAGGAAGGCCACGCGCCGGCCCTTGCGGCGCAGTTCGGCCTTGCCGAACGGCAGCTCGGTCAGGTCCTTGAGGACCTCGACGCCCGGGCCGCTGCCGCGCGGATAGCGGACCGCGCTCGGGCCGTCGTGCCGGAACGCGGTGTAGAGCATCTGCCGGCACTCGTTCTCGTCCGAGGGCGCGAGCACCGCCATGTTCGGGATGCAGCGCAGGTACGCATAGTCGTAAGCGCCCGCGTGCGTCGCGCCGTCGGCGCCCACCAGGCCCGCGCGATCGAGCGCGAAGACCACCGGCAGGTTCTGCAGCGCGACGTCGTGGATCAGCTGGTCGTAGGCGCGCTGCAGGAAGGTCGAGTAGATCGCGACCACCGGCTTGACGCCCTCGCAGGCCAGGCCGCCGGCGAAGGTCACCGCATGCTGCTCGGCGATGCCGACGTCGAAGTAGCGGGTCGGGAAGCGGCGCTCGAACTCCACCATCCCCGAGCCCTCGCGCATCGCCGGCGTGATGCCGACCAGCCGCTCGTCGAGTGCGGCCATGTCGCAGAGCCAGTCGCCGAAGACCTGCGTGTAGGTCGGCTTGCCCGCGGACGCGGCCTTCTTGATGCCTTCCTGCGGATCGAACTTGCCCGGGCCGTGATACAGGATCGGATCGGCCTCGGCGAGCTTGTAGCCCTGGCCCTTGCGCGTGATCACGTGCAGGAACACCGGGCCGTGCATCTCGCGCAGGTTCTGCAGCGTGGGCACCAGCGCGTCGAGGTCGTGGCCGTCGATCGGGCCGAAGTAGGTGAAGCCGAATTCCTCGAAGAGCGTGGCGGGCACCACCAGGCCCTTGGCGTGCTCCTCGAGGCGCCGCGCCAGCTCGTAGACCGGCGGCACCTTCGACAGCACGCTGCGCGCCATGTCGCGCACGCTCGACACCTGGCGGCCCGACAGGATCCGCGCGAGGTACTTGTTGAGTGCGCCCACCGGCGGCGAGATCGACATGTCGTTGTCGTTCAGCACCACCAGCAGGTCGATGTCGGGCGTGACGCCGGCGTTGTTCATCGCCTCGAAGGCCATGCCGGCGGTCATCGCGCCGTCGCCGATGACGGCGACGTGGCGGCGCCGGTTCGGCCCCTTGTTCTCGCCCTTGTTGCGCGAGGCGACCGCCATGCCCAGCGCGGCCGAGATCGAGGTCGACGAGTGCGCGGTGCCGAAGGTGTCGTACTCGCTCTCGCTGCGGCGCGGGAAGCCCGAGATGCCGCCGTGCTGGCGCAGCTTGGACATCCCCTGCCGGCGCCCGGTCAGGATCTTGTGCGGATACGACTGGTGGCCGACGTCCCAGACCAGCCGGTCGTAGGGCGTGTGGAAGACGTAGTGCAGCGCGATCGCGAGCTCGACGGTGCCGAGGTTCGACGACAGGTGCCCGCCGGTCTTCGACACCGATTCGAGCAGGTAGGCGCGCAGCTGGTCGGCGAGCGCGGGCAGCTTCGCCCGCTCGAGCTGGCGCAGCTGCGACGGGTCGTCGATCCGCTCGAGGAGGGTGTGGTCCGTGGTCATGTCAGGCTACCCTTCATCATTCTTGTGTCATGCTTCGCTTACACGGGCGATCCGTCAAGAGCGCCGCGCGACGATCAGGTCGGCCAGCGCCCCGAGCCGGGCCCCGCGTGTGCCGAAATGCGCAAGCGCGGCGTGTGCCTGCTCGCGCAGGTCCGCGGCGAGCCGCCGCGCGCCGTCCAGCCCCATCAGCGACACGTAGGTGGGCTTGTCGTTGGCCGCGTCCTTGCCGGCGGTCTTGCCGAGCGTGGCGCTGTCCGATTCGACGTCGAGGACGTCGTCGACCACCTGGAAGGCCAGGCCGACGGCGTCGCAATAGCGGTCGAGCCCGGCCTGGCCGGCGGCGTCGAGCGGCGTCCCCGCCCAGGCGCCCAG
>JBAXJZ010000460.1:0-3875 GCA_037137595.1 Burkholderiales bacterium
GCATGATCGCGCGCCAGTTCGCCACGGTGAGCTGGTTCGAGGGCGTGCGTCGCAGCCCGATCCAGGGTCGGCTGCTGCGCTCGATGGTCGGCGCCGGCTTCTCGCTGAAGCTCGCGCGCTCGGTGGTCTCGAAGCTGCCCTCCGACTACGGCGAGCGCGATGCGCAGGCCTGGCTCGAGCAGGTGCTGGCGCACAACGTGCGCTGCGCCGCGCGCGACGAGTCCTTCGACGCGGGCGGCGTGTTCGCGCTGGTCGGCCCGACCGGCGTCGGCAAGACCACGACGACGGCCAAGATCGCGGCGCGCCACGTGCTGCGCCACGGTGCCGCCTCGGTCGCGCTGATCACCGTCGACACCTACCGTCTCGGCGCGCACGACCAGCTGCGCGCCTTCGGCCGGATCCTCGGCGTGCCGGTGCACATCGCGCACGACGCCTCGGCGCTGCACGACCTGCTGCGCCTGCGCTCGAGCCGGCAGCTCGTGCTGATCGACACCGTGGGCATGGGCCACCGCGACGAGCGGATCCGCAGCCTGCTGATGTCGCTGCCGCGCACCGACATCCGCCACGTGGTCGTCGCGAGCTGCGCGGCCCAGGCCGAGACCATCGACGAGTCGCTGCGTGCCTACGAGGCCCGGCAGGCGGCCGGCGTGGTGCTCACCAAGGTCGACGAGGCCGCGCGGCTCGGCGGCGCGCTCGACTGCCTGCTGCGCCAGCGTCTGCGCCTGCTCGGCGTCTGCGACGGCCAGCGGGTGCCGGAGGACTGGCAGGCGCCCGACGCGGCGCGGCTGGTGCGCCGTGCGCTGCTGGCGGGCCCGGGCGGCGCGTTCGCGCTCGACGACGAGGAGCTCCCGCTGGTCTTCGGCGTGGCGGCCGCGCGCCAGGGAGACCTCGCGCATGCTTGATCGCGGGATGGACCAGGCCGCCGGCCTGCGCAGCGCGATGCCGCGGCGGGGCGGGACGGTGCTCGCGGTGGCGGGCGCCGGCGAGCACCCCGAATGTGTGGTGCGCCTTGCGCAGGCGCTGGCCGACGGCGGCGTGCCGGTCGCGGTGGTCAGCGACTTCGACGCGGTGATCGACCGCCTGCGGGGCGCTCGTCCGCGCGAGCGGCTGCGCGCGATCCACGCGCTGCACGCCGGCCCCGAGCTGCAGGGCCTGGCCGAGATCGCCGAGCGCGCGTCGCTCGTGCTGGTGGCGGTGGACGACGCGCGGCTCGCGCGCGGCCTGGCGCTGCCGGCGACCGAGGCGGTGGTGCTCTCGGGTGCCGACGCCGAAGGGCTCGCCACCGCCTATGCGCGGATCAAGGCGCTGGTCGGGCTCGGCTCGATCCGGGAGGTCTGCGCGGTGTTCGGCCGCGGCACGGGCGGCGCGCCCGCGCGTCGCGGCCACGAGCGGCTGGCGCAGACCGTGCGCCGCTTCCTCGGCGTGGACCTCGCGTTCGCGGGGGCCGCGCCGGACGCATCGATGACGGCGGCCTATCGACGGCTCGCCGACGACCTGACGGACTGGGCCCGTGGCCGGGGGGAGAGGTCGACATGGCGACCCCACTGAAGAAGACGGAGGGCACGATGTACACGGCACGCGGCACCCTTGACCGAAGCGCGGCGGTCGAACGGTACGCCCCGATGGTCCGGCGCCTCGCTTCGCAGATGATCGCGAGGCTGCCGGCGAACGTGGAGCTCGACGACCTCGTCCAGGCCGGGATGATCGGCCTGATGGACGCGCTGTCGCGCTACGAGTCGGGCCACGGCGCGCAGTTCGAGACCTTCGCGATGCAGCGCATCCGCGGCGCGATGATCGACGAGCTGCGCGGCAGCGACTGGCTGCCGCGGTCGGTGCGGCGCAACCAGCGCGCGATCGAGGCGGCGATCCATGCGGTCGAGCAGCGGCTGCGTCGGCCGGCCACCGAGGCCGAGGTCGCGGCCCACATGGGCATCTCGCTCGCCGATTACCAGCAGATGCTGGGCGACGCGCACGGCGGCCAGCTGCTCTACCTCGACGAGCTCACCGGCCCGGACTCGGACGAGGGCTTCCTCGACCGGCACGCGGTCGCCGAGGGCGCCGACCCGCTGAAGCTGCTCGGCGACGAGCGCTTCCGCGCGTCGCTGGCCGCCGCGATCGAGGCGCTGCCCGAGCGCGAGAAGCAGGTGATGGGCATGTACTACGAACACGACATGAACCTGAAGGAGATCGGCGCGGTCCTCGGCGTCACCGAGTCGCGCATCTGCCAGCTCCACAGCCAGGCGGTGGCCCGCCTGCGCACGAAGATGCGAGGCCTCTGAGCCCGCGTCGAGTCCAAACCGCAAAGACGACACACAACGATGATCGCTACCTTGATGAAGCGACGCGCCGCGGTCCACGGCCCGCTCGAGGTCGACCCCGCCGTCTCCCCGTCGCCAGCGCTCGATTCCGGGCGGCTCGCGGAGCTCGCCGGCCAGGCCGGCGCCCTCGGCCGCGAGGCGGCCGAGCTGGCCGGCACCGTCGACGACCTGGCCTCCGCCGGCGCGAGCCAGCGCGACGCATTCCGCCGGGCCAGCACCGAGATGGACGGCATGGTCGCCGCGAACCGTTCGATCGCGCAGGCCACCGATGCGAGCCGGGCGGCCGTGCACGACGCCCGCGAGGCGGTCGCGAACGTCGGCCACGGCGTCTCCGAGGTCGTCGACACGCTGCGCGAGGTGTCCGACGCCGCCTCCGAGATCACCCGGATCGCGCTGCAGACCCGCCTGGTGGCGTTCAATGCCTCGGTCGAGGCCAAGCGCGCGGGCGACGCGGGCCGCGGCTTCGGTGTCGTGGCCGACGCGGTCCGCGACCTCGCCGCGAAGGTCGAGGCCTCGTCGAAGCTGATCGCGGGCACGGTGCAGCGGCTCGACGCCCGCATCGCCTCGCTGTCGCGCGAGATCGTCGACGACGGCTCCGGCGACAGCGCCTTCCACGCGGCGCTCGGTCGAGCCGAGTCGAAGGTCGTCGACATCGCCGACGCCGCGCGCGAGAACGTCGCGGCCTGCGAGTCGGTGCTCGGCACGGTCCGCGCGCTGGCCGCGCAGGTCGACGACACCGCGGCCGCGCTCGAGGCCGCCCGCGGTCGCGCGGGCACGTTCCTCGGGGTCTCCGAGTCGCTGCTCGAGCTCACCGCCGACAGCGGCGTGCGGACCGTCGACACGCCGTACATCGAGACGGTGGTGCGCCTGTCGCGCACGATCGCCGAGCGCTTCGAGCAGGCGGTCGCCGCCGGCCGCATCGCCGTCGAGGACCTGTTCGACCAGGACTATCGGCCGGTGCCGGGCACCGACCCGGTCCAGCACACCACGCGCTTCGTCGCGCTGACCGACGCGGTGCTGCCCGAGCTGCAGGAGCCGGTGCTCGACGCGCTGCCGAACGTGGTGTTCTGCGCCGCGGTCGACCGCAACGGCTACCTGCCGACGCACAACGCGAAGTTCTCGCGGCCGCAGGGGCCCGACCCCGTCTGGAACGCCGCGAACTGCCGCAACCGGCGGATCTTCGCCGACCGGACCGGCCTGGCGGCCGGCCGCAACCAGCGGCGCTTCCTGCTGCAGACCTACCGCCGCGACATGGGTGGCGGCCAGTTCGTGCTGATGAAGGACCTGTCGGCGCCGATCGTGGTGCGCGGCCGCCACTGGGGCGCGCTGCGGATCGCCTACCGGTTCTGAGGTCGGGGAGGAACGGCCCGCCGCGCAGGCGGGCCGTGCGGTGCGCCGGTCAGGCCGACAGGCCGCGCGACGGACCGCCGCGGGCGCCGAGCGCGCCCTTCGAGGTGTAGACGGACGGGCCTTGCCCCATCGAGGCGAGCGCGCGGGCGGCCTGCGCCTCGCCGCGGGCGGCCAGGCCGGCGTTCAGCGCCGCGGCGCTCAGGGCCT
>JBAXJZ010000461.1:0-3867 GCA_037137595.1 Burkholderiales bacterium
CTGGTGCTGGGCCTCGTGCTGTTCCTGGGCACACATTCCGTGCGCGTGTTCGCCGACGACTGGCGCGGCGCGCAGCTCGCCGCGCGCGGCGAGAAGACCTGGAAGGGCCTCTACTCGGTCCTCTCGCTCGCGGGCCTCGTGCTGATCGTCTACGGCTACGGCCTCACGCGCCAGGCGCCGATCGACATCTGGAACCCGCCGGTCTGGACCCGCCACCTCGCCGCGCTGCTGACGTTGCCGGCCTTCGTGCTGCTCGCGGCCGGCCAGATGACGGGCACGCGGATCAAGTCGGCCGTGGGCCATCCGATGGTGCTGGGCACCAAGGTCTGGGCCTTCTCGCACCTGATCGCCAACGGCCGGCTCGGCGACGTCGTGCTCTTCGGCGCCTTCCTCGTCTGGTCGATCATGCTCTACGCGGCCTCGCGCCGTCGCGACCGCCGCAACGGCGTGCGCTACGTCGCCGGCCCCGCGTCGCGCGACGTGATCGCGGTGGTGGCGGGCCTCGTCGCGTGGGCGGCGTTCGCCTTCTTCCTGCATGCGTGGCTGATCGGCGTGCAGCCGTTCGGCTGAGCCGGCGTGGACTGACCGGCCCCGCGCCGCGAGCCGGCGCGGCGGTGTTCAGTCCTCGCCCAGGTCCACGACGATCTTGCCCGGCGCGCGCCGGGTCTCGAGCGCGCGCAGCGCGTCGACCGCGGACCCGAGCGGGAAGCGCGCGCCGATCAGCGGCTTGAAGGTCCCGGCCTCGGCGAGCCGCGCGATCTCGGCACGGATGCCGGGCGCCTCGGCGGGCCGCTGCCGCAGCCATTCTCCGGCCCGCACCCCGATCACCGAGTAGCTCTTGATCAGCACGTGATTGGCCGCGAGCGTGGGGATGCGGCCGGCGGCGAAGCCCACCACCAGCAGCCGGCCGCCGAAGGGCGCGACGCACTTCGTCGAGCGGTCGAAGACGTCACCGCCCACCGGGTCGTAGATCACGTCGGCGCCGCGGCCGCCGGTCAGTGCCTTGACCTGCTCGTTGAACTCGCCGCGCGACGAGACGAGGTGCGTGGCACCCATCGGCCGCAGCCGCTCGAGCCAGGCCGGATCGCTGCCGGTGGCGATCACCGTGGCGCCGAGCGCGGCGCCCAGCTGCACCGCGGCCGCCCCCATGCCGCCGGTGGCGCCGTGCACCAGCAGCGTCTCGCCGGCCCGCAGCGCGCCGCGCGTGACCAGCGCGACGTAGGCCGTGAGCGCCCCCACCTGCCAGCCCGACGCGCTCGGCCAGTCCCAGCCGGTCGGCACCGGCGACAGCGCCGAGGCCGCGTAGACCGCGTGCCGCGCGATCGCCCCGGTCTTGTCCGACACGCAGACGCGGTCGCCCGGCCGCCAGCCGGTCACGCCCGCCCCCACCGCCTCGACCACGCCCGCGCCCTCCATGCCGATCGTGAACGGCAGGGCCGGCTTGTGCTGGTAGCCGCCGCGGGTCATCAGCAGGTCCGGGAAGTTGAGCGCGGCCGCGCGCATCGCCACCAGGACCTCGCCCGGCCCGGGCGGCGGCACCTCGACCTCGTCGAGCGAGACGCCCGACAGGTCCTCGGCGAGGCGGTGGCAGCGCAGCGCGGGCGATCGGGTCATCGGAGCCTCCTCGGGGCGGCGTCGGTCAGTCGAAGATCGCGGTGGTCTGGTGGCTCACGGCGACCGGCCGCTCGGACTCGTCCCAGAGCCGTGCGGTCTGGCTGGTGTAGCCGGCCTCGGCGTGGCGGGTCTCGGTGTGCAGCATCAGCCACGACCGCGGATCGACCTCGCGCGGATCGGCGAGCAGCTCCAGCAGCCAGGTGAGCGAGGCGCCCGGCGCACGCGCCTTCAGCGTGGCGAGCGCGGGCGACGGCGGCAGGTCCGAGATCGCGATCACGTTGGCCTCGCGCGCCGAGGGGGCGTCGAGCGCGGCGGGCAGCGGCCCGGCGCCGGGGTCGTCGCCGTCGGCGGCCTCGCGCAGCCGCGCCCACATCGAGGAAGGCTTGAGCGCCGAGCCGCTGTAGGGCACCGCACCGCCCGCCCAACGCTGCCGGTAGTGCTGCAGGAAGCCCGGCATCACCGCGGGCAGGTAGGGCGCCTCGCGCAGTTGGGCGGGCCGGCGCAGCTCGGGCATCGGCATGCCGACCACCGCGGCCGACCCGCGCGACGCGCCGTACATGCCGACGACCACCGCGGCCGGACGGCCGCCGGAGAACAGCGTGCCCTGCACGTGAGTGATCGCGCGGCCGCGCCGCATCACCGCCGCCTCGGCGCGCGCCTCGCCGGGATCGACCGATGCAACGAAGGTGACCTGCAGCGCGCGCAGCGGGAGATCGGGGCCGACGGCGGCACGCATCGCGAGCGCGACGACCGCGCCCTGCAGGCCGCCGAAGGCCACGCGGCCCTGCAGCCAGTCGGGCGTGATCCCGACGCGCAGCGTGGCCGTGCCGAGGCCGTCGTCGCGGCGCACGTCGGCGGCCGCGGAAACGAGGGACGAGAAGGGCTGCATCGTTGGAACGCGGAATGAGCTCGTGCGCATCCGGGGGGACGCGCGGTCCCGGTCGAGAATGCCACACTCCGGATGCCCTCCGGTTCCGGATCCCCGGCGCCGTTCCCAGGAGACCCCCATGCGCATCGAGACCCTCGCCGTGCACGCCGGCTACTCGCCGGACCCGACCACCAAGGCGGTCGCCGTGCCGATCTACCAGACCGTGGCCTACGCGTTCGACAGCGCGCAGCACGGCGCCGACCTGTTCGACCTGAAGGTGGCGGGCAACATCTACACGCGGATCATGAATCCCACCGAGGACGTGCTCGAGAAGCGGCTCGCCGCGCTCGAGGGCGGCATCGGCGCGCTCGCGCTCGCCTCGGGCATGGCCGCGATCACCTACGCGATCCAGACCATCGCCGAGAGCGGCGACAACATCGTCAGCGCCTCGCAGCTCTACGGCGGCACCTACAACCTGTTCGCCCACACGCTGCCGCAGATGGGCATCCAGACGCGCTTCGCCGACGCGCGCCATCCCGAGACCTTCCGCTCGCAGATCGATTCGCGCACCAAGGCGATCTTCTGCGAGTCGATCGGCAACCCGCTGGGCAACGTCACCGACTTCGCCGCGCTCGCCGACATCGCGCACGAGGCGGGCGTGCCGCTGATCGTCGACAACACCGTGCCCAGCCCGTACCTGTGCCGGCCCTTCGAGCACGGCGCCGACATCGTCGTGCACTCGCTGACCAAGTACCTCGGCGGCCACGGCAACAGCGTCGCCGGCGCGATCGTCGACAGCGGCCGGTTCCCGTGGGCCGAGCACGCGCAGCGCTTCCGCCGGCTCAACGAGCCCGACGTGTCCTACCACGGCGTCGTCTACACGCAGGCGCTCGGGCCCGCCGCCTACATCGGCCGCGCGCGCGTCGTGCCGCTGCGGAACATGGGCGCGGCGATCTCGCCGATGAACGCGTTCCTCATCCTGCAGGGCATCGAGACGCTGGCGCTGCGGATGGACCGCACCTGCGAGAACGCGCTCGCGATCGCGCAGTACCTGAAGTCGCACCCGAAGGTCGAGTCGGTCAACTACGCGGGCCTGCCCGACCATCCCGAGCATTCGCTCGTGCAGAAGTACATGGGCGGCCGCGCGAGCGGCATCCTGTCCTTCACGCTGAAGGGGCACGGCGGTCGCGAGGGCGGCGCACGCTTCCTCGACGCGCTGCAGCTCTTCACGCGGCTGGTGAACATCGGCGACGCGAAGTCGCTGGCCACGCACCCGGCGTCGACCACGCACCGCCAGCTCAACGCCGAGGAGCTCGCGAAGGCGGGCGTGTCCGAGGGCATGGTGCGGCTGTCGGTGGGCATCGAGCATGTCGACGACCTGCGCG
>JBAXJZ010000462.1:0-3866 GCA_037137595.1 Burkholderiales bacterium
CGCCGCGGCCCGAGGGCCGGCTCGCGCGGCTGGGCCGCGCCGGTCACGCGCTCGCGCAGTTGCTCGTCGGCCACGTCACCTTCTTCGGCCGCGTGATGGTCGAGCTCGCCGGCACCGTCGCGCGGCCCGCCACCCTGCGCCGGCACGAGCTGGCCGCGCAGCTCGCGCAGGCCGGCGTCTCGGCGATCCCCGTGGTGGCGCTGGTGGCCGCGCTGATCGGCGTCGTCTTCGCCTACCTGCTGGGGCTGCAGGCCGAGCGGTACGGCGCGAACATCTTCGTCGTCGACGGCGTGGCGCTCGGCATGACGCGCGAGTTCTCGCCGCTGATCGTCGCCACCATCGTCGCCGGCCGCTCGGGCGCGGCCTTTACCGCGCAGCTCGGCACGATGCGCCTCACCGAGGAGACCGACGCGATCCGCACGCTCGGGCTGTCGGCCGAGCGCGTGCTGGTGGTGCCGCGCGTGCTCGCGCTGATGGTGGCGCTGCCGGTGCTGGTCTTCGTCGGCGACGTCGCGGGCCTGGCCGGCGCGATGACGATCTCGGCCGCGATGCTCGACGTCACGCCGCACACCTTCGTCGAGCGGCTGCACGTCGAGCTCGACCCCATCCACTACCTGATCGGCCTGGGCAAGGCGCCGTTCTTCGCGCTCGCGATCGCGGTGATCGGCTGCCGGATGGGCATGGACGTCTCGCGCGACACCCGCTCGATCGGCATCAACACCACCTCCACCGTGGTGCAGGGCATCGTCGCGGTGATCGTGCTCGACGCCGTCTTCGCCGTGCTCTTCGAAAGGATGGGCTGGTGAGCCCGCCCGAGCCGGTGATCGAGCTCTCGGGCATCACGACCCGCTTCGGGCCGCAGGGGGTGCACGACGGGCTCGACCTCACCGTGCGTCGCGGCGAGCTGGTCGCGCTGATCGGCGGCTCGGGCACCGGCAAGTCGGTGCTGCTGCGCGAGATCATCGGGCTGCAGCGGCCCGACGCCGGCCGCGTGTCGCTGCTGGGCACCGACATGTGGGGCGCGCCGGCCGAGGCGCTCGCCGCGGTGCGGCGGCGCTTCGGGATGATGTTCCAGGAGGGCGCGCTGTTCTCCTCGCTCGACGTGGCCGCCAACATCGCGACGCCGCTGCGCGAGCACCTGGACCTGCCGGAGCCGCTGCTCGCCGAGCTGGTGGCGCTGCGGCTGGCGCTGGCCGGGCTGCCGCCCGAGGCCGGCTCGAAGCTGCCGAGCCAGCTGTCGGGCGGCATGCGCAAGCGCGCGGCGATCGCGCGGGCGCTCGCGCTCGAGCCCGAGGTCCTGTTCCTCGACGAGCCGACCTCCGGCCTGGACCCGATCACCGCGCGCGCCTTCGACGCGCTGCTCGCCTTCCTGAACCGCGACCTCGGCATCACCGTGCTGGTGGTCACCCACGACCTCGACACGCTGTTCGGCATCGCGCGGCGCGTGGTCGTGCTCGGGCGCGGCCGCGTGATCGCGGACGGGACGCTCGACGAGGTCGTGCGCGTCGACGACCCGTGGATACAATCCTACTTCGCGTCGCGCACGGCCCCGGCCGCGCGCGGCACCGCCCCCCCGCCCTCCGCCCCCCGCGACCGCGATGGAGCCTGAAGCCCGGTACACCACGATCGGCGCCGTGCTGCTGGCGCTGATCGTCGCCGCCATCGCCGTGTTCGTCTGGCTGACGAGCAGCGGTCGCGAGTCGGACTTCCGCTACTACACCGTGTACTTCGAGCGCCAGTCGCTCGAGGGCCTGCAGGTGGGCGGCGACGTGAACATGCGCGGCGTCAAGGTGGGCCGTGTCGAGGACTACGTGATCGCCCGCGCGAACATCAACCGCGTGTCGGTCAAGATCCGCGTGACCCGCGAGACGCCGGTGAGCGAGAACACCACGGCCGTGGTGGCGCGCAACATCCTCACCGGCATCGCGCGGATCAACCTCGAGACACCCGGGATGCCGGGCCCGGAGCTGGTCGTCGTGCCGTCCGGCGAACGCTATCCGGTGATCCCCGAGGGCACGTCGAACCTCGACCAGATCGCCGACGCGGTCAGCCGGCTCGCGGTGCAGGCCGATACCGCGCTCGAGAACGTGAACCGTGTGCTCGGGCCGCGCAACCAGCGCTCGGTGTCCGAGGCGCTCGGCGCGGTCCGCGACCTGGCCACCGGCCTGAGCAGCCGGCTCGACGCGATCGACGACACCACGCGCAGCATCCGCGGCACCGCCGACGCGTTCGCGAAGTCGAGCCGGGAGATCGCGAAGTCGGCCGAGCTGGTCGCACGCACGGTCGAGCCGGTGGGTCGCGACGCGGGCGAGGCGCTGCGCGAGGCCCGGACCACGCTGCGCGAATTCACGAAGAGCAGCCAGGTGCTCGAGCGCGAGCTGCTCGCCACCGTCCAGCGGCTCGAGCGCGATACCGGCGCGCTGGCGCGACGCGCCGACGACGCGGTGGATCTCGGCGTGCACGAGCTGCGCGCCACCGCCGAGGAGCTGCGCACCAGCGTCGAGCTGATCACCCGCACCATCGACCGGCTGCAGGATCCGAAGGCGCTGCTGCTCGGGCCGAGCTCGCGCCAGATGGGCCCGGGCGAGGAGGATCGCCGATGACCGACCGACCGCGCAGGCAGCTGCTGCGGGCAGGCGCGGCCGCGTTCGGCGGCACCGCGCTGGCCGGCTGCACGGTGCTCGGCAACGATGCGCCGCGCTTCGACTTCTTCGTGATCGAGGACCTGCGGGTGCCGCCCGCCGCGCCGGCGGCAGCCCCGCCCCGGCTCGACCGGACGCTGCTGCTCACCGTCGGGCCCACGCCCGCGCTGTTCGACAGCGACCGCATCGTCTTCACCCGCGACGGCGCGGGACGCGCCTACTACCAGTACTCGAACTGGTCCGAGCGGCCGGCGCGGCGCGTGCTCGCGCTGACGGAGGCGAGGCTCACCGCGGGCGGCGGATTCCGCGCCGTGGCCCAGACCCTGGCCGGCGTACGCGGCGACCAGGTGCTGAGCCTGCGGCTCGACGACATGACACACGACGACTCGGTCTCGCCCGGCGTGATGCGGATCTCGGTCACCGCCGAGCTGCTCGACTGGCGCACCCGCACGCTCGCCGCGCGCCGCTCGTTCTCGCGCACGGCCACCGTCGGCTCGCGCGATGCGCGCGGCGCGGCGCGGGCGGCGAGCGTGGCGGTCACCGAGTTGCTCGACGAGCTGGCCGCGTGGGTCGAGGCGAGCGTGGCCGCGATCCCGGCCGGCGCGGCGCCGGCGGCGACGCGGGCGCCCTGAGGGACCGGTCGGGCGTCCGAACGACGGCGCGGGCGCACAGCGTACCGGCGTTCCGAGCGCCGGCGCACGCGTCCCGGCCCCGGGGCGACCGGGTGCCCGAGCAGCCTGGGGCTCGGACGACTCAGCTCCGGCCCGACGCGCCGCCTGCCGCCGGCGCCCCCATCCGGGAGGGTGCGGCGACGGCACGAGACGGCGGCGCGGCAGGCAGATCGAGTGCCTCGAGCCCGGCGATGCGGATGCCTCGGCGCAGGTAGGTCGGCGACTCGAACGCCGCGTAGCCGCCGGCCGGCGGGCGCGCCCCGGCGGGGGCGGGGCGAGGCGCTTCCTCGAGCGGATCGAGCAGCGCGGCGAGGGCATCGGACAGCAGCGCGCGCAGCGGACGGGGCGCAGGGCAGACGGGGATGGCGGACATGGCGGGCTCCATCGGTGATCGAGCCTCCAGCATCACGTCCCGATGGCTCGCCAGATGAGCCATCCGGCGATCGCCCGCGCGGCGGCCATCTTCATCGGCTCGGTGATCTGGCCGGCGCGCACGTCCCGGGCGCCGCGGAAGATGCCGGGAAACGCCAGGACGTTGTTGATCTGGTTCGGG
>JBAXJZ010000463.1:0-3863 GCA_037137595.1 Burkholderiales bacterium
CGGGGCCTCCGGGGAGGCGGGCGGTGCCCGGCGCGCCGGGCGCTCGAGCGGGACCGGGTCGTCGCCGCGGGCCGCGTCGCGACCGGCCTCGGTCGGCTCCGGACGGCGCTGCCGCTTCGGGGGCGCGTCGGCCCAGGCCGACAGGTCGGTCACCGAGCCGCGGGCGGGCAACGCTTCGTCGCCGAGGCGGGAGACCGCGCGTTCGATCATGCTCATGGTCAGGGGTCCTCGGTCGACTCAGGTGGCCGACAGCATCCGTACGAACAGCCAGGCGGCCGTCGCGACGAAGAGCAGCGCGTAGCCGCCCACCGAGGCGCCGAAGACGATCGCCCGCTGCCGGCGCTGCGCCTCGGCGTCGCCGTCGGCGACCCACGAGACGGCGCCCAGCACCGGGACGTCGAGCCGCGACCGCAGCGAGCGGATGTCGAAGAAGGCGGCGACCGACTGCGAACGCATCGCGGCGGTGGCGGCGCCGGCGGCCAGCGACAGCGCGAGCACGCCGAGCAGCAGGATCGGCTTGTTGGGGCTGCTGGGGATCGGGCTCACGCGCGGCGGGTCGACCACGCGCAGCTCGCTCACGCCGGCGTTGTCCAGGTTGCCCGAGATCTGCGCCGACTCGCGCCGCTGCAGCAGCTGCTCGTAGCTCTTCTTGTTGAGCTCGTAGTCGCGGGTGAGCTGGATGTACTCGGCCTCGACCTTCGGCACGGTCTGCGCGTTCTCGCGCGACTGCGCGAGCCGGCGCTCGGCCTCGGCCGCGCGGGCACGCGCCTGCGCGAGCTTCGACTCGACGTCGGCCATCGCGATCTTCAGGTCCTGGTAGACCTTGTTCGGGATCAGCACGCTGGCGCCGTTGGCGCGCACGCCGGTCTCGGCCTCGCGCTTGCGCTCGACGTCGCGCTGGGCCTGCAGCTCGGCGACGATCGAGCGTGCGTGGACCACGTCCGGATGCTCGTCGGTGTAGCGCACCACCAGGTCGTCCAGCCGCTTGCGGGCGGCCTCGAGGCGGGACTCGGTCTCGGTGGGCGTACGCACCCCGGGCGCGCTGCCGTCGCTGCCGACGAACGAGGGCTTCTCGTCCGACAGCTGCCGGCGCAGGGCCTCGCGGGCGTTCTCGAGCTGGCGCATCTCCAGCCGGGCGCCGTCGGCCTCCTTCTGCATCTCGGCGCTGCGCGCCACGTAGTCCTGCGCGAGGTTCGGCATCACCGCGAGGTTGCGGACCTTGAAGTCCTTCAGCGCCGCCTCGGTGTCGAGCAGCTTCTTCTCGTAGATCGCCAGCTGCTCGTCGATGAAGCGCTTGGCCTGCTCGGAGTCGCGGCGCTTGTCGCCGAGGTTCGACTCCACGAAGATCGACAGCAGCGACTGCACGACCTTGCGCGCGGAGTCGGTGGTGTCGCCCTTGTACGAGATCGACCAGAGGTTCTGCCCGCCGGCGGGCTTGACCTGGATCTCCTTCACCAGCCCGTCGATGATCCGGTCGCGCTCCTGCGGCGTCTTCGCCCGCAGGTCGAGATCGGCCATCCGCACCACGCGCTCGACGTTCGGCCGGCTGATCAGCGTGCGGGCCATCATCTGCACCTGCTGGTCCAGGTTCGGCTGGACCGCCAGGCCCTGCATCAGCGGCTTCAGGATCGACTGGGTGTCGACGTAGACGCGCGCGCTCGCCTCGTAGCGGTTGGGCAGCAGCATGACCACCGCGGCGCCGACCGCGCCGACGGCGACCGCCGCGGCCAGCCCCTGCCAGCGGAACCGCCAGAGCCCGGGCAGCTGGGACGAGACGGCGGAGAGGACCTTGAGCATCGTCGGGGGCCCCGCCTCAGAACATGCCTTCGGGGATCATGATCACGTCCCCGGGCAGGACCTCGACGTTGGCCGAGACATCGCCGCCCTTCAGCAGGTCCTTGAGCCGCACCGAGTACTGCTTGTTGTTCTCGGCCTGGCGGATCAGCACCGCCCGGTTGCCGGCGGCGAACTCGGTGATGCCGCCCACCGCGATCATCACGTCGAGCAGCGTCATGTTCTGCTTGTAGGGCAGGGCGGCGGGTCGGGCCGCCTGGCCGACGACGCGGATCTGCTCGGTGGAGTTGCCCACGAAGCTGGTGACCAGCACGGTCACCGAGGGGTCGCGGATGAAGCGGGCCAGGCGTTGCTCGATCTCGCGGGCGAGGTCGGCCGGGTTCTTGCCGACCGCGACCAGGTCCTCGATCAGCGGCGTGGTGATCTTGCCATCGGGGCGCACGGGCACCTTCGCCGACAGCTCGGGGTTGCGCCAGACGCTGATCTCGAGCTGGTCGCCCGGACCGATCTGATATCGGTAGCCGGCGCTGGCCGCCTTCTGGGGGGCGGGGGGCAGGGCGCTGGAGGCGCAGCCGGCCAGCACGACGGCCGCCGAGACGACAGCCAGGCTCAGGTGACGCAGGGACATGCGGTGAACTCCCGTTGGGCGGGCGGACCGGACGCTCGTGCCGACCGGTACGACGGCTCACGCTACGCCAATCGGTCGCTGGAACCCGCGCGTCGGGGATTGTCGGACGATCGTGTCCGACGGGCGCGGCCAAAAGTCACCGGGGCTGTGGCGTCCCGGCACCGATCGTGTCGAGGTGTTGCGCGACGTCGCGGTCGACCCACGAGCCCTCGCCGGCCGCCAGCACCCGCAGGTCGAACGGGTGCCGGTCGAACGGATAGAGCGCACGGATCCGCTGGACGTAGGACAGGGTCTCGGGGAAGGGGGGCACGCCGCGGAACCGGTCGACCGCCCCCTCGCCCGCATTGTAGGCGGCGAGCGTGAGCGTGACGTCGCCGCGGTAGTAGGCGAGCAGCCAGCGGACGTAGGCCATCCCACCCTTGATGTTCTCGGCGGGGTCGAACGGGTCGGAGACCGAGAAGCGGCGGGCGGTCTCGGGAATCAGCTGCATCAGGCCCTGGGCGTTCTTCGGGGACAGCGCCGCCGCGTCGAAGTTCGACTCGGCACGGACGATCGCGAGCACGAGCCGCGGATCGAGCCGATACAGCCGGGCGTGCTGCACGACGATCTGCGCGATCCGCCGCTGTTCGGCGGGCGCGGGCGTCGCGCGGAAGGTGGCCGGCGCGTCGACGGTCGCCGAGGGCGCCGGCCGCGCCGACGCGCGCTGGCGCTCCTTGAGCGACTCGACCGAGTGGATGCCCTGGCGCGTGAGGCAGGGCGGCGGGTTGCCGGCAACGCCCGGCGCGGCGGCGAGGGCGGTCACCGCGGCGCCGCGGGTCTGGCCGAGCTGGGTCGCCCAGCTGAAGAGCGTGGCGGCGGTGGCCTCGTCGACGGCCACGCCGTTGCCCTTGAAGTAGAGCCAGCCGAGCCGCTGGACCGCCTCGCCGTTGCCGAGCGCGGCGGCGCGGCAGTACAGGTCGCGTGCCTTGTCGAAGTCCTGCGAGGGGGGCTCCGACAGCTCGAAGAACTTGCCCAGCTCGGTCAGCCGCTGCGATTCGCTCAGCGGCACGGCGGGCGCGGCCGGCTCGTCGGTCGTCTGCGCGCCGGAGGCGGCGGGCAGCACGGCCAGAGCCAGGGCCAGCGCCGGGGCGGCGAGCACGTTTGCCGCGCGGCGCGCGCAGGCGCGACGGAGACCGGGTCGGACGGGAGCCATCGTTCCGGGGGACGGTTCTGCCAGGGTGGCCGGATTGTAGCCGTTGCCGCCCGTCGGTCAGCGACTTCCTTCCGTCGGAGGGGCACACGGCGCGCCACGCGGTGCGGGGCCGACCCCTCCGAGCGCCGGCGGTGCGCCCGGAACGCGGTCAGCGCGAGGGCGGGACGGCCGGAGCGCCGGCCGCCAGCGCGAGCAGCGCGGGGTCGGACGGATGCGCGAGCAGGCCGGCGCGCAGCGCCGCCTCGGCCT
>JBAXJZ010000464.1:0-3862 GCA_037137595.1 Burkholderiales bacterium
GCTGTTCATCGACTGCGTCTCGCGCGTGCTGTTCCTCGGCGACGCGTTCGACCGCGAACTGCGTTCGGTGGTCCGCGACGACGTGCCGACGATCGGCGCGCTGACGCTCGGCGAGATCGCGAACGCGGGCCGCAGCTTCCTCGAGTTCCACAACAAGACGGCGGTCGTCGCGCTGATGCTGCCCTGAGATCCGCGATGCAGCCGCTCCACACGTCCGTCCTCTACGAGATCGCCCTCGCGCTGGGCGACGGCGGCACGCTCGCCGAGGTGCGACGCGGCGCGCTGACCACGCTCGCGCGCGCGCTGAGCCTGGGCGTCGCGTCGCTGCACGAGCTCGGGCCGGGCGGACTCGAGGAGGCGGCGGTGGTCCCGCGCTCGCAGCGGGGCGATCCGGAGGTGGCCGCGTTCGCGGCCGACGCGGCGGCCCGCGATCCGGCGCTCGGGCCGCTGCACCGCGACGCCGACGGACGCCACCTGCACGGCTTCCGGATGGCGCGCGCCGGCGTGCTCGTGCTCGTTGCCGACCATCGCCTCGAGCCCGCGCTGCAGGCCGAGCTGGTGCCGCTCGTCGCCAAGCTCGAGCGCGCGATCGAGGCCTGCCGCTCGCGCGAGGAGCGCGAGCGCGCGCGCGAGGCGGCGGTGGCGGCGGACCGCGCGAAGTCGGAGTTCCTCGCGCGGATGAGCCACGAGATCCGCACGCCGATGAACGGCATCGTCGGCATGACCGACCTGCTGCTCGCCGATGGGCCGACCGAGTCGCAGGCCCGCCAGCTGCGCGTCGTGCAGGACTGCGCCGCCCACCTGCGCACGCTGATCGACGACGTCCTGGACTTCTCCCGGGTCGAGGCGGCGCGGATGCCGCTCGACGCGGTGCCGCTCGATGCGTTCTCGATCGCGCGCGGCGCGCTCGACGTCGTTCGGCCGCAGGCCGAGCGCAAGGGCCTCGCGCTGCGGCTCGACGCCTCCGGCCCGCTGCCGCCGCTGCGGGGCGATCCGGCGCGCGTGCGGCAGGTGCTGCTGAACCTGGTCGGCAACGCGGTGAAGTTCACCGAGCGCGGCGAGGTGGCGGTCCGCGTGGCCGCAGCCGACGACGGCGACGCGGTCCGGCTCCGCTACGAGGTCGAGGACACGGGCATCGGCATTCCGGCCGACAAGCTCGACGCGGTCTTCGACGCGTTCACCCAGGCCGACGGTTCGATCACGCGGCGCTTCGGCGGCACCGGGCTCGGGCTCGCGATCGTGCGGCAGCTGGCGCGGCTGATGGGGGGCGATGCGACCGTGCGCAGCGAGCCGGGACGGGGCGCGTGCTTCACGGTGACGCTGACGCTGCAGCGCGGCGACGGCGCTGTCGCCCCGCCGCCGGCGGCGGCCGTCGAGGCGCCGCCGACGCGGCCGCTCAACGTGCTGGTCGCCGAGGACAACCCGGTCAACCAGACCCTGGTGCGGGCGCTGCTCGCGCGCGCCGGGCACCGCTGCACCGTGGTGGACGACGGCGAGGCGGCACTGGCCGCCGCGGGGGGCGACGCCTTCGACGTGGTGCTGATGGACGTCCAGATGCCCTGCATGGACGGGCTGACGGCCGCGCGGGCGATGCGCGCGCGCGGCGACACCGTGCCGATCCTCGCGCTGACCGCCAACGCCCTGTCCGAGGACGCGGGACGGTGCCGGGAGGCCGGCATGGACGGCCACCTCGCCAAGCCCTATCGCGCCGACGAGCTGTGGCGCGCCCTGCGCCGAGTGCTCGACGAGCGGGACGCGTCCCGGGCCGGTCCCTGACCGGCCGAGCCGGCGGGGCAGTGGCTCATGTTCTGAGCCACCCGCGTGGCATCATCGTCCGGACGGTCCTCCTCCCCGGCGAGCCCCTTGACCACGCTGCGCTTCCTCCACTGCTCGGACCTGCACCTCGACAGCCCGCTCGACGGCCTGGAGCGCTATCCGGGCGCGCCGGTCGATGCGCTGCGCGGCGCCACGCGCGCCGCGCTCGAGAACCTGGTCGAGCTCGCCATCGCACGCCGGGTGGCCTTCGTCGTCATCGCCGGAGACCTGTTCGACGGCGACTGGCGTGACGTCAACACCGGCCTCTTCTTCAACGCGCAGATGCTCAGGCTCGGACGGCACGGCATCCGGGTCTACCTGAAGCGCGGCAACCATGACGCGGCCAGCGAGATCACCCGCGCGCTCGCCGCGCCCGACAACGTCTTCGAGTTCCCCACCGGGCGCGCGCACACGTTCCGGATCGACGAACTCGGCGTCGCGCTGCATGGCCGCAGCTTCGCCGACCGCGCGGTGCCCGAGGACCTCGCCGCCGGCTATCCCGCGCCGGTGCCGGGGTGCTTCAACATCGGCGTGCTGCACACCAGCCTGGGCGGCTACGCGGCCCACGATCCCTACGCGCCCACCACGCTCGACACGCTGCGGGCGCGTGGCTACGACTACTGGGCCCTCGGCCACGTCCACGCCCGCGAGGTCCTGCAGGTCGAGGCGCCGCGGATCGTCTACTGCGGCAACCTGCAGGGCCGGCATGCCGGCGAGACCGGGCCGAAGGGCTGCGAGCTGGTGGAGGTCGTCGCCGGGGAGGTCCGCGCCGAACCCGTCGAGCTCGACGTGCTGCGCTGGTCGGTGATCGCGCTGCCCATCGACGGCCTCGCCGAGGTGTCGGACTTCCGCCGCGCGGCCGAGCGCGCGATGCGCGATGCACACGACGCGGCGGGCGGCCGGCTGTCGGCCTGGCGGCTGAGGGTGGTCGGCGCCGGGCCGCTGCACCGCTGGCTGTCCGCACGGCCCGACGAGGCGCACGCCGAGCTGCGCTCGGTGGCCAACCTCGCGTCCGACGGCCGCGCCTGGGTCGAGAAGATCGTCACCGCGTGCCGACCGCCGGCCGACGCGCCGCGCCCGGGCCCGGACGATCCGCTGCACGACTGCCTCGCGCTCGCCGCCGAGCTGCGCGCCGACCCCGACGCCCTCGGCGCGTTCTCGGCCGACGCGATGCGCGACCTGCTCCCGAAGCTGCCGGCGCCGCTGCGCGCCGGGCCGCAGTCGCTGGGCCTCGAGGATCCCCGGGTGCTCGCCGGACTGCTCGCCGAAGCCGAGTCGCTGCTGCTCGAGCGGCTCGCCGAGGACACGCGATGAGGTTCGCGTCGCTGCACCTGCGGGCCTGGGGGCCGTTCGAGCGCGCGGTGCTCGACTTCGACGCGCCTCGGGCGGGCCTGCAGATCGTCCACGGGCCGAACGAACGCGGCAAGAGCACCGCGATGCGTGCGGTCTCGGCCTTCCTGTTCGGCGTGCCGGTGCGCACCGACGACGCCTTCGGCCGCGATTACGCCACGCTCCGCGTCGGCGCGGTCCTCGAGGACGGCGACCGGCGCGTCGCGCTGATGCGGCGCAAGGGCGCGCAGCGCACGCTGTTCGAGTTCGACCCCGCCACCGGCACGGAGCATCCGGACCGGCTGGTCGAGCAGGCGGTGATCGAGCGGATGCTCGGCGGACTCGACGAGCGTCGCTTCGCGACGATGCACGGGCTGGGCGCGGACCAGCTGCGGGAGGGCGGCCGCTCGCTGCTCGATTCCGGCAGCGAGCTCGGATCGGCGCTGTTCGAGGCGGCCGGCGGCGTGCCGCGGCTGCGTGCGGTCGCGGAGGCGCTGCGGCGCCAGGCCGACGAGCTGTTCCTCCCCAACGGCCGGGTGCCGCCGCTCAACGCGACGATCGCCGACTGGCAGCGCCAGGCCGAGGCCGCGCGCGCGGCCGGCGTGCGGCCGCGCGACTGGACGCGGTTGCGCGAGGCCTTCGAGCAGGCCGATGCGGCGCTCGGCGAGGTCGAGGCCGGGCTGCGTTCGCGGCGGGAACGCCACGCGCGGCTGGAACG
>JBAXJZ010000465.1:0-3848 GCA_037137595.1 Burkholderiales bacterium
CACCGCGGCGGCGCCGACGTACTTGCCGGCGTAGCCGTCCTTGACCTTGCGGACCGGGTCGGTGCAGCCGCCGAAGTCGCTGAACTCGGCCGCGCCGAGCGTGGTGCTCACCACCACCTGGCGGTACGGCGGCGGCTGGACCGCGGGCGCGCGCCGCGTGCCGTCGGGGTTCACGCTCAGGTGCCAGTCGGACAGCCCCTCGGGCGTGCGCACGTCGTGGGCGATCGCGATCAGCATCACCTTCACGGTGTCGATCGCGGTGCCGCCGCCCACCGTCAGCACCAGGTCCGGACTCGCCGCTCGCGCGGCGTCCGCCGCGGCGATCACGCTCGGCCGCGGCGTGTGCTCGACACACTCGTCGAAGGTGCCGACGTGCCTCGGTCCGAGCGCCTCGACGATCCGCGCGACCGCGTCGGTCCTGCGGTTGAGGGTCTTCGAGGTCACGACGAAGACGCGCTTCGCGCCGCGCCGGTCGGCCTCCTGCACCGCCGCCTGCGCGGCCGGCACGCCCCAGATGACCCGGTCCTGCGCGAGGAACTCGTGGCTGCCCGTCTGCATGGTCGTCTCCTGGTGGATCGCGGTCAGATCGCGTCGAGCGGGAACACCGGCCGGCGCACGTGCTCGAACTTCAGCAGCGAGTAGTCGGACGTGGTCACGCCCATGCCCGCGCACTCGACCACCTCGCGTGCCAGGTCGCCGAGCCCCGCCCGCCAGTGGACGCGGCTCTTGATCACGACGAAGCGCTTGCGCGTGGGATCGACGCCGATGCTGAAGAAGCACTCGAGGTCGGACGGCTCCTGGTACAGCGAGATCAGCACGAGGTCGACGCCGCCCACCTGCAGCACGACCGAGGGGCCGTTGTTCACGACGGCCCCCGCGCCCATCGGGCCGCGCAGCCGGTAGACGCCGTCGGTGATGCGCTTGACGCGGCCGGTGACCTTCAGCGGCACGGCCGGCGCGCCGATCGAGGGCATCGGCGCCTTGCCGCCGACCTCGAGCGTCACGTCCGCACCGACGCCGGCGGCGATCGCCGCGCGCACCGATTCCGGATCGTGGATCGCGTAGAACAGCACGTCCTGCAGGCCCTGGCGCAGCACCTCGGCGAGCACGGCGGTGGTGTCCATCGTGCCGCCCGACGCGACGTTGTCGCAGTGATCGAGCAGGACGATCGGGCCGGTCTTCGAACCGGGCGCGGGCGACGCCTCGCCGAGCGCCTTCGCGCGGGCGACGGAGCCCGCGAGCGGCTCCGACACGTAGACGAAGTCCTTGCGTGCCGCCCAGGCGCGGTCGAGCAGCGTGTCGCGCAGCGCGGCCGCGCCGGCCGGATCGCCGTCGGTGCAGACCACGGCCGACAGTCCGGCCTCGCGGATGTCGGCATGCGGGAAGCCCACGAAGACCGAGCACGCGAGCGCGCGGCCCTCGGCCTCGGCGGCGATGCACGCGGCCTGCAGCGAGCGGTTCGGCTCGGCATGCGTGCCCTGGCGCATCACGTGCGGCAGCATCGGCCGGTTGCCCCAGGTCATCACCGGCTTGACCTCGCCGCGCAGCGTGCGGACGATGATCCGCGCCGCCAGCATGCCGGCCTCGCGGACGTCGACGTGCGGATAGGTGTGGTAGCCGGTGACGACCGTCGCGCAGCGGACGATGTCGTCGTAGACGTTCGCGTGCATGTCCATCACGACGCCGATCGGCGTGCCCGGATCCACCGCGCGGATGCGCCGCAGCAACTCGCCCTCGCCGTCCTCGTGCGTGCGCGTGACCATCGCGCCGTGCAGGTCGAGCAGGATCGCGTCCCAGCCGCCGCGCTTCACCGCGTCGACGATCATCCCGGCGAGCCGCTCGAAGGCCTCGTCCTCGACGTGGCCGCTCGGCGGCGCCTCGCCGGCCACCGCCACCTCGATCGTCGCGCCCGCCTCCTCGGCCACCGCGAGGAAGCCGCCCAGGCCGCTGCCGGTGCCGCGGTGCGCGTCGATCGCCGCCTGCCCGGCGAGGATCGTCGGCCGGTAGCCGAAGAAGCGCTCGGTGGGCGTGGGCACCGGCGAGAAGGTGTTGGTCTCGTGCTTGAACATCGCGGCCAGCAGGCGCATGCGGCGGGTCTCCTCGGTGGGCGGGGCGCGCGCCCGGGGCGCGCGGCGGGTCGTCGACGTTAGCACGCGCACCGCCGCGGGGCCGGACGCCGTTCCGCGCGGGGCCCCGATGCGGCCGCGGCGCACGGCCGCGGTGCCGGAGCCCCCGCACGGCCTCCGGTCATCGTCTCTCCGGCATACTCGGTCGATCACCGCAGGAGCCGCCATGACCACCACCGCCTGGGACTTCGACGCGCAGACCCTGACCGGCCGGCCGCAGCCGCTGTCGGCGTACCGGGGCAAGGTCGCGCTGATCGTCAACACCGCGAGCAAGTGCGGCCTCACGCCGCAGTACAAGGGCCTGCAGGCGCTCTACGACCGGTTCAAGGACCGCGGCTTCGTGGTGCTCGGCTTCCCGAGCAACCAGTTCGGCGCGCAGGAGCCGGGCACCAACGACCAGATCGCCGAGTTCTGCGAGATGAACTTCGGGGTGAGCTTCCCGATGTTCGGCAAGATCGACGTCAACGGCGACGGCGCGCATCCGCTGTACAAGTGGCTGAAGTCCGAGAAGCCGGGCGCGCTGGGCATCGAGGCGATCAAGTGGAACTTCTCGAAGTTCCTCGTCGACCGCGAGGGCAACGTCGTCGAGCGCTACGCGCCCACGACCGAGCCCGACGCGCTCGCCGCCGACATCGAGAAGCTGCTCGGCTGAGCGGCGGCCCGCGATGCGCCGCCACGCGACGATGCCGCGGGACCGGTCGCGACGGGTCGCGGTCGCGGGCGGGCTCGCGGCCGTGCTGCTGCTGCCCGTCGCGGGCGCGCGGGCCGACGCGCAACCCGGCACCCCGGCGCCCTCCTTCACGCTGCGCGACACGTCGGGTCGCGCCGTGTCGCTCGCCGACTACCGCGGCCGCACCGTGGTGCTCGAGTGGACCAACCCCGGCTGCCCGTTCGTGCGCAAGCACTACGTGTCGGGCAACCTGCCGGCGCTGCAGTCGCGCTGGCGCGCGCGCGGCGTCGCCTGGCTGACGATCTCGTCGACCCATCCGGGCCACGCCGACTTCCTGCCGCCGGCCGCGCTCGCCGGCGCGCTCAAGGCCTGGGGCGCGGCGCCCGACGCGGTGCTCGACGACGCCGACGGCACCACCGGCCAGTTCTACGGCGCCCGCACGACGCCGCAGATGTGGGTGATCGACGGGTCGGGCACCGTGCGCTTCGCAGGCGGCATCGACGACCGCCGCAGCACGAACCCCGAGGACGTGAAGATCGCGCGCAACCACGTCGACGCGGCGCTCGAGGACCTGCGGGCGGGCCGGCCGGTGGCGATCGCATCGGCGCCGCCGTACGGCTGTTCGGTCAAGTACCGCTGAGCGACGGCCGCGGGGCGGCCGGTCGCCGTGCGGTGACGGGGCTCAGGTGGTCGGCGAGGAGCGCAGTCCGTAGGCCTTGTCGCCCACGAACAGGTATTCGGCGCGCACCACCGGCTCACCCTGCTCGTCGCGGTAGGTGAAGCCCACCACCGACACCGTGTCGCCCGCCCTGATCTCGGGCACCTTCCAGGCGTCCATCCGCGTGAGCGGCGCGAGCTCGACGGTCCATCGCCGGTCGCGCCGGCGCGGCACCTCGGCCGTCGCCAGCAGCCGCGCCCCGTCGACCGAGGCCGTCTGCGGCGGCACCGGGCGCTTCGCCAGGTCCGGCGGCGTGCGCAGGCCGGCCGGGATCTCGAGCTCGATCTCGGCGTGCGGATTCTGCCAGCGGGCGCGGGTCACGCGCCCCTCGAGG
>JBAXJZ010000466.1:0-3847 GCA_037137595.1 Burkholderiales bacterium
ACGCGGGGCGGGTCACGATCGCCGCCGGCGGCGGCGGCTACGCGGCGCCGACCGTGGTCGCCGCTCCCGGCCGCCCCGGTGCGGCCGCGGCCTCGATCGAGGTCCGGGCCGACACCGGCGATGCGAACGCTGCCCGACCGCGGGTCCTCGTGCTCGCCGACGACGCGTCCGTGCGCTCGGCCGCGACCGCGGCGACGCGCAACCTCGCGACCGACCCCGCGGTCCAGCCGGTCGATCCGGCGACCGGCGAGCAGCGGGTCGAACTGCGGGTGGGTGCGACCGCGCTCGCGCCGATCGGCGCCCAGGCCGGTTCGCTGTCGCTGTCCGCGCGCGACCGCATCCGCATCGACGGCGTCCCGACGGTGACCGCTTCGCGCAGCCTCCAGGTGTCGACCGCGGAGATCGAGGTCGCCGCGTCGACGCCGCAGGCCCGTCTCGCCGCGCCGGCCGTGCAGGTCGGTCAGCCGATCTCGCAGTCGCTGCCGGTGGTGGCGACCCCCGCGACCGGCGACGCGCGACTGTCGATCGAGGGCGCCACGACGGTCGACGTCGTCGGGCGCCTCGCGGTGTCGGGCGCGCGTCGCGTCGACGTCCGCAGCGACGGGGACATCCGCTTCTCGGGTCAGTACGAGCAGGTCGCCACGCCCGTCGCGACCTCGACCGGCGCGCTGTCGGTCGCGTCGGACCTGTCCCTCACGGCGCAACGCATCTACCCGACCACGCTGTCCTCCTTCACGGTCCGCTCGACCCTCGCCGACGGGCGCATCACGCTCGGCGCGAGCGGCCCCGAGGCCGCGACGCCGCTGTCCGCGCTCGGGTCGCTGACGCTCTCGGCCGACACGGTGTCCGGCCAGGCGCGGCTGTACGCGCCGCTCGGCGCGCTGGCGATCGAGGCCTCGCGGGCGATCGACCTCGCCGCCGGCAGCGTGCTGTCGGTCAGCGGGCAGGGCACGGTCGTTCCGGTCGGACAGTCGCTGTCCGGGTTCGACTGGGTCTACCAGGTCGACGCGTCGAACCGCGCGCCGATCGCGGGGCTGCCCGACAAGGCGGTCAGCCTCAGCGCGCCGAGCGTCGACCTGCGCGACGGCGCGCGGATCGACGTGCGCGGCGGCGGCGACATCGTCGGTCGCGAATTCATCCGCGGGCAGGTCGGCAGCGTCGACGTGCTCGCCGCGCCGAACGTCTTCGCGGTCCTGCCCGCGGGCGGGCCGGTGGTTCCGCGCGACGCCGCCGTCGCGATCGAGGACGCCGCCGCGCGCACGGCCGGCACCGC
This sequence comes from Burkholderiales bacterium, assembly GCA_037137595.1. GTDB lineage: Bacteria > Pseudomonadota > Gammaproteobacteria > Burkholderiales > Burkholderiaceae_E > UBA4615. Next base: position 1,274 of record JBAXJZ010000466.1, read on the forward strand.
CGCGTTCCGCGGCGCGCTGCCCGCTTCGGCCACCGTCCAGGCGTCGACCGTGGCGCGCCCCGGTGACACCATCACCGTCGCCGAGTCCCCGCTGCTCGCGGCCGGCACCTACACGCTGCTGCCGGCCCGCTACGGGCTGCTGCCCGGCGCGCGTCTCGTCGTGCTCGCCCGGTCGGGCAGCGTCCCCAAGGACCCGACCTCGCTGGGCGACGGGTCGTGGTGGGTCGGCGCGTACCGCGGCAACGCGGCCGGCGAGCGCGACGCCGCGTGGTCGTCGGCGGCGGTGATGGACGGCGCCGCGCTCGCGCGCTGGGCGCGCTACGAGCAGTCGACCGGCGGCACCTACTTCGCAGCGGCCGCCGCGGACGGCGCGGCACCCGCCAATGCGGCCGCCGACGCGGGTCGCCTGTCGGTCGAGGGCCGCACGCGGATGGCCCTCGCGGGCACCCTGTCGCTGGACGGCGGCGCCCCGCTGTCGATCGCGTCCGACGGCCGCGTCGCCGAGGCCGCGACCCGCGGCGCGCGCGGCACCCTCGAACTCTCGGCGGACCGGCTGAGCGTGGGCGGCGAAGCGGCACCCGGCGTGGTCGGCGTCGCGCCCGCCTTCGTCGAGGCCCTGCTGCCGCGGACGCTGTCGCTCGGCGTGACCACCGCGTCGAACGGCACCCCGACGATCCGCGCGACCGAGGTCGAGGTCGGCGCGGGCGTCCGCCTCGCCGGCGAACAGGTGATCGTCGGCGCGGCGGATCGCGTCAGGATCGGCGCGGGCGCTTCGCTCGCGGCCACCGCGTCCGGGGCGGCGCCCGCCGCGGACACTTCAGTCGTCAAGGTCGGTATCGCGGGCAACGGGGCGCTGGTCGGCGCGCTCGGCGACGCGGGAGCGACGCTCGCTCGCGTGAACGGCGGGAGCGCCGGCGGCGCCGCCGAGATCGCCTCCGGCGCAAGGCTCGCCGGTGCGCGCGTCGAACTCGACGCGGGCCGGCTCGCGGTCGCGCAGGGCGCGGCCGTGGAGGCGTCCGACGTTCGGATCGCCGGCGACCGGCTCCGGTTCGGCGACGGTGTGTCCACGGATCCCGGCACCAGTGCCTTCAGCGCCGCGCAGGCCGCTTCGCTCTCGTCGCGCGCGCGCTTCGAGGCGAACGCCGCGACCGACATCGCGCTCGCCGGCACCGTGCGGCTCGGCGCGGAGTCGACCGAACTGCTGCGGCTGAGGGCCGGCGCGATCACCGGCGAGACCGGGGCCGCCGCGTCGCTGCGTGCCGCCCGGGTCGAGCTCGCGGGCACCGCGGCGCCGCGCGACGACCTGCCCACGCCCGGCACGGGCACGGGCACGCTCGCCGTCACTGCAACCGGTGCGTCCGATCCGACGAAGTCCGGCGTGATCCTCACGGGCAACACGGTGCTGTCCGGGTTCGGCGCGTACTCGCTGACCTCGACCGGTCCCGCGCCGGGCCGGGTCGTGCTCGACGGCACCGGCTCGCTCCGAACCGACGCCCGCACGACCGTCACGGCCGGGGCCATCGTCGGCACCGCTTCGGCGGACTTCGCCGTCGCGACCGCGGGTCCACTCGTGGTCCGCGGCGCGACCGGCGGCGATGCGGCCGCCGGCGCCGGCGCGCGCATCGCGGTCACTGCGCCGTCGATCGACCTCGGCGCCGCCGTGGTCGCACCGTCCGGCAGCATCACGCTGCAGGCGACCGGAGCAGGCGCCGACGGCGGGGTCGTGCTCCGCCAGGGGGCGAGCCTCGACGCATCCGGTGCGACCGCACGGGTCTTCGACCAGCGTCTCGACGCGTCGGGCGGCCGCGTGACGGTGAGCGCCGACGCCGGCAACGTCGTCGCCGAACGCGGCGTGACGATCGACGTCTCGGCCGCCCCGACCGCCACCGGCGGCACGGTCGCGGTCTCCGCGGTCGAGGGCGCGCTGTTGCTCGGGCTCGCGGACGGGACCGGCGTGCTCGTCGACCCGGAGGCGCGGCGCTCCCGCAGAGGGGCGTTGCTCGACGGTCGTCGCCCGAGCGCCGTCGCGGTGTCGCACGACGGCTCGCGCGCCGCGGCGCTCGACGCGTCGGCGCGAGACGGCGGCGCTGCGACTGCCGCCAGCCGCGACTGGCTCGAGCGCAGCAGCGGCTTCAGTCCGCAGCCGCGGCTGCTTGCTGCCGGCCTGCTCGAGACGCGGCGCTTCCTCGGCGGCGGCGCCGACCGCGCCGACGGCGCGCCCGTGCCCGTCGCCACGACGCCCGAGGAGAACGTGCGCGACATGGTGCAGACGCTGTGCGGGCCGCGGGCCGCGCAGGGCCCGTTCGCCGTGCGGCGCCTCGCCGGCTTCTCGCATCCCGAGTGCCGCGAGCACGCCGCCGCCGCCGCAGTCGCCGCCGCGGCGCAGCGCACGCTCGGCCACGAGCGCGTGCTCTGCGCGAGGGATTTTATGGCGGTGGTCGTGCCCAGTGCCTCACGCGATGAGGGGCGGCCCGATGCGGCCGCGGCGGCGAGCCAGGTGCGAGCCGCAGGCCGCGGGCGGTCGCCGCCACCGACGACGCCCACAGCGGGCGTCGAGGCGCCGTGCCGGGCACC
>JBAXJZ010000467.1:0-3841 GCA_037137595.1 Burkholderiales bacterium
GAGCGCGCCGCGGCCCGACGCGGTGCTGCTGCTCGGCCCGACCGCCTCGGGCAAGAGCGCGATCGCGCTGGCGCTCGCCGCGCGGTTCCCGCTCGAGATCGTCAGCGTCGACTCGGCGCTGGTCTACCGCGGGATGGACGTGGGCACCGCCAAGCCCACCGCCGCCGAGCGCGCGGCGGTGCCGCACCACCTGATCGACCTGATCGAGCCGACGCAGGCGTATTCGGCCGCGGCCTTCGCCGCCGACGCGCGCCGGCTGATCGCGGAGATCCGCGCGCGCGGCCGACTGCCGCTGCTGGCCGGCGGCACGATGCTCTACGCGAAGGCGCTGCGCGACGGCCTCGACGACCTGCCTCGCGCCGACGCCGCGCTGCGCGCGCGGCTCGACGCCGAGGCCGCGCGCGACGGCTGGCCGGCGATGCACGCACGGCTCGCGGCGGTCGACCCGGTCACCGCCGCGCGGCTCGAACCCGGCGACTCGCAGCGCATCCAGCGCGCGCTCGAGGTCTTCGAGCTCGCCGGGCGGCCGCTGTCGGCGCTGATCGGCACGCGCGCGGCCGACGGCCCGCGCCCGGCGCTGCTGACGATCGCGCTCGAGCCCTCGGACCGCGCCGTGCTGCACGCGCGGATCGCCGCGCGCTTCGACGCGATGATCGCCGCCGGCCTGCTCGACGAGGTCCGCGCGCTGCGGGCCCGCGGCGACCTCGATCCGCTGCTGCCGTCGATGCGCGCGGTGGGCTACCGGCAGGCCTGGACCTACCTCGACGACCTCGAGGCCGGCGACCGGTCCGCCGCGCGCCGCGCGCGCTTCGTCGACGAGGGCGTGGCCGCGACGCGGCAGCTCGCCAAGCGCCAGCTGACCTGGCTGCGCGCGATGCCGGACCGGCGGATCGTGGACTGCCTGGACCCGGACGCCCTCGAACGGGTGTCCGCTATCATCGCCGCCCATGGATGCTGACACCTCCGCCCCGGCCTCGGCCCCGACGCTCGCGATGGTCGGCCTCGGCCGCATGGGCGCGAACATGGCCCGTCGTCTCGCGCGCGGCGGCGCGCGGGTGCACGGCTTCGACGCACAGCCCGAGGCGCGCGCCGCGCTCGCCGACGAGCCGGGCGTCGCGACCCATGGGTCGCTCGCCGACGCGGTGGCAGCGCTGCCCGCTCCGCGCGTCGTCTGGCTGATGCTGCCGGCCGGCGAGCCGAGCGAGGCCGCGATGGCCGAGCTCGTGACGCGTCTCGCGCCCGGCGACCTGGTGGTCGACGGCGCGAACGCGAACTACCTCGAGTCGCAGCGACACGCGCGCGAACTCGCCGCACACGGCCTGCTGTTCGCCGACTGCGGCGTCTCCGGCGGCGTCTGGGGGCTGGCCAACGGCTACTGCCTGATGTTCGGCGGCGACGACACGGCCGCGGCGCGGCTCGAACCGTTCGCGCGCCTGCTCGCGCCCGGACCCGGGCAGGGCTGGCTGCACTGCGGTCCGGCCGGCAGCGGCCACTTCGTGAAGATGATCCACAACGGCATCGAGTACGGCGCGATGCAGGCCTATGCCGAGGGCTTCGCGCTGCTCGAGGGCAAGACCGAGTTCGACCTGGACCTCGCCGCGATCGGCGAGCTCTGGCGTCACGGCTCGGTGGTCCGTTCGTGGCTGCTCGACCTCACGGTGGACGCGCTGAAGGACCCGGGCGCGCTCGACGCGGTCGCGCCCTACGTCGCCGATTCCGGCGAGGGCCGCTGGACCGTCGACGAAGCCGTCCGGCAGGGCACGCCCGCGCCGGTGATCGCGCTCGCGCTGATGAGCCGCTTCGCGTCGCAGGGCAAGGCGGATGTCGGCAACCGGCTGCTGTCGCTGATGCGCAAGGGCTTCGGCGGGCACGCGGTGAAGGCGAAGTGAGCCGGGTCTGCGATCCGGCCGATCCGCGGGACGCAGGCGCCGACGACGCGTCGCGGGGAGCAGCACCGCTCGCGGTCGTCGTGATGGGCGTGCAGGGCTGCGGCAAGACCTCGGTCGGGCAGGCGCTCGCCGAACGGCTCGGCGCGCGCTTCGTCGACGCCGACGACTTCCACCCGCCGGCCAACGTGGAGAAGATGCGCGCCGGCCGGCCGCTCGACGACGCCGACCGCGCGCCCTGGCTCGCGCGGCTCAACGCGGTGCTGCGCCACTCGGTCGCCAAGGGCGAGCCGGTGGTGCTCGCCTGCTCGGCGCTGAAGGCCCGCTACCGCGCGACGCTCGCCGAGCGGCTGCCCGCGCTGCGCGTGGTGCACCTGTCGGGCACGTACGACCTGATCGCCGCGCGGCTCGCGTCCCGGCAGCACCGCTACATGCCGCCCGGGCTGCTGCGCAGCCAGTTCGACGCGCTGGAGCCGCCCGCCGACGCGATCACCGTGGACATCGACGCGCCCGTCGCGGCGATCGTCGAGGCGGCGGCGGACGCGCTGCGCCGCTGAGCGGGGCCGGCGACCGCACCGGTCGCAGGACGCCCCGCTGTCCCGGTCCGGCGCTTGCGGTGGCCCCCGGCCGCCCGATAGCCTCGTGCCCGTCCAGACCCGAGGCAACCCTCATGGAAACGGTCCACCCCGGCGGCTGCCTGTGCGGCGAGCTGCGGTTGAGCGCCCACGGCGCGCCGCTGCGCGTCAACGCCTGCCACTGCACCTTCTGCCAGCGGATGACGGGCACCGCGTTCCACACCGGCGTGACGTTCGCGCGGGACGCGGTGCGCTTCGAAGGCACGACGCCCAAGGTCTACGAGCACGTGTCGGACGGCAGCGGCCACTCGGTGTTCATCCACTCCTGCCCGCGCTGCGCGACGAACGTCGCGCTCACCCTCTCGCGCTGGCCGGAGGTGTGCGCGGTGCTGCGCGGCGCGTTCGACGATCCGGACCGCTTCCCGCCCGAACGCCACATGTACCTGCGCTCCGCGCAGCGCGGCACGCTGCTGCCGGCGGCCACCGAGTGCTACGCGGGCTTCCGCGTGGACCTCGACGGCGCGCCGCTGCCGGCGACGACCTTCGACGTGCCGATGGTCGCCGGCGGCCGCGGACGGCCGCCCGAACCCGCGGCCGGCACCCGAGGTCCCGGGACCTCCGGTCAGTCGTAGCGGTAGGTCCAGACGAGGTTGACCGCGTTCTCGGTGCCGGCCTTGATCCGCGCCGACAGCCGCTCGCTGATCTCGTACTGCAGCCGCACGATGTTCTGCAGGCCGCGCACGCTCTGCTCGTAGCTGACGAACAGGCGGTCGGTGAGCCGCTTGCCGAGCGTGACGATGCTGTCCTGTGCCGACGTGCTCGCCGAGCCGCCCTCGCCGGTGCTGCCGACCTGGCCGGTGCGGATCGACACCACGTCGAGGCCGAAGGACTGGATCAGGCCCGGACCGGGCAGGCCGGAGTTCGGTCCGGCGAGCAGCGCGCCTGCCGCGGCGAGCGCGGCGGTCTGGTTGTTGTTGCGCGCGGTGTCGGTGCCGGTGCCCAGCACCAGCCACGAGAGCTTCTCCTGCTCGGGCACGTCCGGCTTGGAGACCAGCGTCACCTTCGGCTGGCGCGCGGTGCCGGACAGCGACACACCGGCCTCCACCGGCAGGTAACGGCGGTAGGCGACGATGTCGATCGCCGGATTGTCGACCGGGCCGCTGAAGACGAGCTGGCCGCGCTCGATCTCGAGCTTCTGGCCGAAGCCGCTCCAGGTGCCCTGCGCGATCCGCACGGTGCCGGTGAGCCGCGGCGCGTCGGGCAGCCGGCCGCGCAGCGCGAGCCGACCCTCGAGGCGTGCGTCGACGCCGGCGCCGAAGACGCGCAGGCGATCGCCGAGGTCGATCGACAGGTCCGAGAGCACGCGGAAGCCGCGGACGG
>JBAXJZ010000468.1:0-3839 GCA_037137595.1 Burkholderiales bacterium
CCTGCGCTACGAGCCCCAGCCCGGCAGCCTCTGCCTGTACGACGGGCGCAATGATTGCCCGACGCCGAACCGCGATGACGCGCACTGGCAGTACAAGAAGCTGCCGCACTGGGGCGGGGCGCGGGGCACGCCGCGCGCCGCCTTCCTGCGCTCGACCTACGTCGCCGGCGGGCAGGCGAGCGGCGGCGGCAATGGGGCCGGCGGCGGTGGCGGCGGCGGCGGCGGTGGCGGGACGGCCCGCGCAGGGACGAGCTGACATGAAGGCGCTGCGACTAGATTCTGCATTGAAGGGCGTGGTCTCTTGCCCCCGTCAGCGCAGATCGGTCGCAGCGCAGCTGAAGTGCAGGCCGCCAGCATTATCGCGGTCGGCCCGTCACCGAACCGCATGGCGGCACCCTCCTGGCTCGATGCCGACATCCGACGACACTGGTCGTCACCACCACTCTTCGTTGGGGGGGGGGAGTCGGGCGCCTTGCTGGCGGCCCGCAGGCTGCGCCTGGCCGCTGTCATTGAGGAGGGGTACGAGGGACCCGCCGCCTCGCTGTGGCGGCACGCGCAGTGTAAGGCGGGGCGACCGCTACGCCCACTGCTGCGCGGCTTCAACACCGGCGACGTGCTGCTGCTCGAGCCTGGGGAGTGGCGCATCGTGACGCGCCTGCCGTGGGCGAGGGCGGATTTAGCGAGGTCGGCGGCGATTCGGGGTGCCGCAGCTATGGCGCGACGCGGTGACGGCATAGCGCTCGTCAGCGGCGCCCGAGCCGCCTGCATCCCCTGGGAGACGGAGCGGCTGGAAGTGGGCCCTTTGGTCGGGGTACTCGAGGCGTGGACTGGGTCCCCAGAGGGCGGCAGGCTCGCCCTGGCGGAGCTGGCCGCCGACCCGGATAACCCCTTGTTGCCCAATCTCGAGCGATCCCTGGCAGCCTCGCTAGCAGCTGTCGTTGAGGCTCAGGGTGGCGAGGGCGGCAAGCCTTCTGCGGCCTCCTCGGCGGCGACGCGAGCTGCGAGCTGGCTTCTCGACTGCGCGGTCCGGTTGCAGCCGATCGCCCAGCGCTACACGAGCGCGGCTCTGGCGCGGCGGCAGCTGGGGCGCTGGACGTGGCGATTAGCGTCCCCCCCGGCCGCGGCGGCGCCTGGAGAAGCCGTGCCCACCGAGGAGCTTGATGGAGCAAATTGCGCCCCCGACGATCTGGGTGCAATAGCCTACGCAGTCGGCGTGACGCCGACGGCGCGCCCCGCCCCCCCCTGGCCACGTCACGCCGCCGCCATCGGCGACCGCATCGCGCCGGCCCAGCCCTACGCGCTGGTGGGACTGGCCGAGGCAGAGCTGGGCCCCGAGGGACTGGAAGTCCTCTACGGAGTGGGGCAGTTTCTCTTCCACTCCGGACCCGAGGGGGCCTCCATGGACAGGCAACTGATGGAGCGCGCGCGCGCGACTGGCACGCCGGTGACGCCGATGCGTCCCATCATCCAGTCGGGGGAGGAGCTGGTACGCGTGCGAGAGCTTGTTGCACAGCGAAGAGACGGCGACATGGGCGGCGTCTTGCGCGTCGTGGAGGGCGAAGCGGCGGTACCGCCGCGGCTGATCGGAGTCTCGAGCCTCTTCGCCGTCGCCCGCGGCGACATCCGCCCACCAGACGGGTTCGACCTCGCAATGGCGACCATGGCGGACATCGGCATGGCAGCGCACGCGATGGCCCTGAGCCTGAAGGAGCAGGTGCTGGAGCGCGTCCAGCGCGGGGAGCCGCCGACCGCCGCGCTCAGGCGTACCCTGGCGTCAGCCCGCCGAGCGGCCAAGTGGCGTCTGATAGCCGCCAGCGACTGCCACAACAGCTTCACGGTGACACGACGGCGGGGCCGCTGCAGCTACCACGACGCGCAGACGATCGTCGCCGGCGCTCCTGACGACGCGACAGTTGCAGCAGGGGATGCAATGTCGTATTTCTTCTGCTATCCTGTGCGACCGTCACTGATCCCGTACCTCGGCGCCCGAGTGTTTGGGGACGACGGGAAGGAGGACCCCACGCACGTGTGGCTGCGCACGCCAATGGGAGCCGACTGGGCGCCGGACCACGCGCACCTCGGATCAGCGCTCGCCGTCTACGTGACCAACTTGCGCGTTCGGCGCGTGGCGGAGCTGCAACCGGTGGGAACGACGCGGACCAGGCACATGGTGGACGATTATCTCACCATCGGGCCCGGCGGTAGCGGCGACGCCACGAACCGCGCCCACGACCTCCATTACGACACCATGAAGGTCGGCGGGTTCGGCGTCGCGGTGGACAAGCACCAGCCGGCGGCGGCTCGGGGGAAGCGGCTCGGTCGTGACTTCGACAGCAGCGGGGGAGGCACGTGGCAGTTGCCGCGAGAGACCGCGTACCGATACGGGGTCCACCTCTTCCTCGTGCGAGCGCTGCTCGCGCGGCCCGAGACGCGGGCGGCGTGTGCGGGCAAGACGGCTGAGGTCCTGGCCGGCAAGTTACAATGGTGGGCTGCGTGCTCGGCCATGGGCAGCGGCAGGCTCGGGGCCCTCTACGCGTTGGCGTCGGCCAATGCGTACCACGGCGGCGAGCTGGCCGCCAAGGCGACATCGGCAGCCGGCGACCTCGACTGGTGGGCAACCCGAATCACACACGGAGCCATGCCTCCGCTGCGTGCGCTACACCCGACGACGGTAGTGGGTTACGTGGCCGTATCGGACGCGTCCGACTACGCTGTGGGTGGGGCGGTCCGCCCGCGGAACCTGCCGTGGAGCAGCGGCCTCGCCTTTTACCGCCGGCTCGACGTCATTGACGCCGGCGCGCCTATCGTGGCGAGAGAGATGCTGGGGGTGGAGTTGGCTGTTCGGCTCTACTTCTTCGCCGTGAGCTCAAGAGGCGAGGCGCCGTCGAGGCTCGTCTTGCTCGGCTCCGACAACGGCGCCGTAGCCGCCGCGTTGGGATCCGGTCGACTCAAGCGCGACGCGCGGGGAGGATCGACGGGGCGCGACTCGTTGGCGAGGACGCTTCAGGAACTGGAAGATCGCGCAGTGACGGCTTTGACGACGTGCCTGCCGCGCGAAGCTAACCGACTGGCCGACGCCATAAGCTACAGTCGTACCATCGCGGAGGCGCGCGAGGCGGCCAGGCGGTGGGGGGTCGGCCACGTGATCGACATGACGGACGGCGTCGGGCTCGGCGCGAGCGCACCGTCGTGACGTCGCAGCCGGAGGCAGGGTTGGGCGATGATCGCAGGATCATCGCCTGGCTCAGGGGAAGATCGCATGGTCGACCCAGATCAAGCCGGCCGACCGCATGGTCGGCGTCAGGCACCCGGGCTGACCGCATGGGCAGCCCGGCGTCGGCCGGTCGACCGCATGGTCGGCGTCAGGCGCCCGGGCTGACCGCATGGTCAGCCCGGCATCGGCCGGTCGACCGCATGGTCGGCGTCAGGCACCTGGGCTGACCGCAGGGTCAGCCCGGCATCGGCCGGTCGACCGCATGGTCGGCGACAGGTTCCCGGGCTGATCGCATGGTCGCCACGGCGTCGGCCCTGCGATGCGCTCGCTAAGCCCACACACGGGAAGGTGAGAATCGTTGGCAAACTTCAAAACCCCACGTCAGTTGCAACACTCGGGGGGGGCACCGGGAACATAGGGACTGCCCGCCTTGGCGACGGCCTCGCCGCAGGCGCGGGCGTAAAGACGCGGGTCCTTGCGAATGTTACGGTACTTGCGTTCGTAGATACCTCCCCCGACCCCACGGCCCGCGAAAAGACCAACATCGTCGCGGCCGAGGCGAAGCTGGAACTCGTACAGCGAGCCACCGGAAGGGCGGCCGAAGTGCGCGTCCCACTTTGCGGCG
>JBAXJZ010000469.1:0-3833 GCA_037137595.1 Burkholderiales bacterium
ACTGGCAGACCCGTGATTCGGTGACACCGAGAATGGCGGCGATTTCACGGAAATTGAGTTCCTGCTCATAGTAAAGACCCATGAGCATCTTCTCCCGTTCAGGCAGCACGTCGATGGCACCGATGAGCGCATTGCGAAAGCGCGCATCACGCACCTGCGTCAGGGGATCGCCGGACGCATCGGCGAGATGGCGGTCGAGGAACGGGTCGTTGTCGTCGCCATCGTCCTGGCTGTCGAAGTGGATCAACTGCGCACCGCGGGCGTCGGCGAGCATGTTCTGGTACTCCGCCAGGCTCAATTTCATCTCCTTGGCGACTTCCGGCTCCGTCGGCGGGCGGCCCAGGCGATGCTCAAGCTTGCCGATCGCCTTTTCGATATCGCGCTGGGCGCGTCGCACCCCGCGTGGCATCCAGTCATTGGCGCGCAACTCATCGAGCATCGCCCCCTTGATGCGCTGCGACGCATAGGTCTCGAACTGGGCCCCCTGCCCCTCCTCGAAGCGGCCGGCGGCATCCATCAGGCCGAGCATGCCGGCCTGGACCAGGTCATCGACCTGCACCGAGGCGGGCAGGCGGGCGAGCAGATGGTGCGCCATGCGCTTGACCAGAGGCACGAACTGTTCGACATTGAGTTTGCGTTCAACGACGCCGGTAGCGGTGTACATGAGCTTTCCAGTCCTTGCTTAGTGCGTTGGTGTAGCGATGGTTTCGTCCTGCATGCATTCGGCCAGGCGCCAGCCCTGCGCTTCGGAAGCAACCCGGGCGAATGCCCGGGCCGCCTCGGCATGCGGCGCCGAACCGTTTCCGAAGGCGACACCGCGGGTATTGCGCAGCACGTTGCCGCAGTAGCCGACGGTGGCGCCGAGAAAGCGCCGCGCCGTGTCCGACAATTGGCGGCAGGCGGCCCGGGCGTCGCGTTCGCCGTCCGCGCCGTTGACCAGCACGCGAAAGGCCGCGCTGCCCTCGCGCGGCGTGGCGGCCGCCTGCTTGATCGAGGCGTAGGCCGCAGTCAGGGATTTCTCGCCCGCGCCTATCACCAGCAGCGCCTCGGCCTGATCCGAAACAAGCGGTAGCCAGCGTCCGCCCTCCAGTGGCGGCGCCGAGGGCAGGTTCACCACCACCATGTCGGCGGGTTCGTCCAGGCGCATGAATCCGGAGAAGAAGTCGGTGCTTGCGGCATCCGCGGCCACCAGTGCGGGCAACCCTTCGATCGCCGCGACCGCGCGCAATCCGGGCGCGCAGCGCACCGCCACCTCGTTGAACTCGCGCTCGCCCTGGATCATCGAGATGAGGTCGGCCTGGGGGCGGAATCCGAGACCGGCCATGGCCGTTCCGACGGCATCGAGAAGCACGACGCTGCGCCCGCAGCGCGCCAGTCCCAGCGCGATCTGACCGACGCATGCACCCTGCCCCTGTGAATCATGGTCGCCGATGACCGGCAACACGCGCAGGATGCGGCGCTTGAGCAGGCTGCGCAGACCGGCCGCCTGGTCACCGCCAGTGACTGCCGTTCGATGGGAAGACCGTGCGCTCATGTGGCTTGCCTCATGCATGGCGGGGACCGAAACCGGATGGCGCCGCGGCGCCTCCCGTACGGGATGCCGCCATGGCGCGCGCGGCGACTTCGTTGTCCTGCCAGGCGAAGACCGGGTCCAACGCGGCCTTCAGGGCGCGATGGACGAGCGCGTTGCCGGCCGCCTGGTGCAGGTCTTCCGGCACCCGTTGGCCGTTGGTGACGGCGAGGATTTCCAGCGAATGGCGCGCCACGACGTCAAGCACGGGGCCAAGCTTGGCCGCTTCGTCAATCTTGGTGAGGATGGCGCCGGCAAGCGGCCGCGCACCGGCGGCCTTGCCCTGATAGGCCCGGGTCACGTCTTCAAGGGTCTCGGCCTGCGCGGCGGCGTTGAGCAACAGCACGCGACGGATGCTCGGGTTGTCGAGCAGGTTGATTTGCTCGGACACGCGGTTGTCACGCTGCCCCATGCCGGTGGTGTCGATCAGCACCATGCGCTTGCCCGACATCGTGGCGATGGTGGCCTCGAGTTCGGCGTACGACTGCGCCGAATGCACCGGCACGCCGAGGATCTTGCCGTAGATGGAGAGCTGGTCGAACGCGCCGATCCTGTAACTGTCGGTGGTGATCAGGCCGAGCGACTGCGCGCCGTACTTGACCACGCAGCGCGCGGCCAGCTTGGCGGTGGTCGTCGTCTTGCCCACGCCGGTCGGACCGACCAGCGCGTAGATCCCGCCGGCCTCGACCATGTCGCGGGTCGGATCGACGCATTTGAGATTGCGCGACAGCACGTCGGAGACCCATTTGCGCGACTGCGCCTCGTTGTGGTCGTCCGGCAGCTTGTCGGCCACGGTGCGCGCGAGGCTGGCGGAGAAGCCCGCCTCGACCAGTTCGCGCCACAATTTCACGGCAAGCGGCCGGCGCTCGGCGTCGAAGATCGTCAGGTCGGCGCCGGTCCGCGCGTGCCAGCGGTCGAGCGCCGCACGCAGGGTCTCGAGCGGCGCGTCGGCCGGCGGGAGGATGGACCCCACCACCTCGGCCACCAGCACCCGCTCGTCGCGCGAGGCGCGGTCCCGGTCGAACGACAGCTTCCACGCGGCGCCGGCGAGCAGCGCGAACAGCGCGAGGCTCGCCAGCATCGCGACGTAGATCCGGAGGTAGAGCCGCCTCACTCGCCGTCCTGCGCGCGCGCGAACACGTAGCCGGCGCCGCGGACGGTCACGATGCGGCGCGGATGCCGCGGATCGTCCTCGATCGCCGCGCGGATCCGCGCGACGTGGACGTCGATCGAACGGTCGAAGGCGTCGAGCGCCTCGCCGCGAACCCGCTCCATCAGCTGCTCGCGCGACAGCACGCGGCCCGCCGACTCGGCGAGCGCGACCAGCAGCTCGAACTGATGGCTGGTGAGGGTGCGCGCCGCGCCGTCGACGCGGACCTCGCGCGCGCCCCGGTCGATCTCCAGCCGCCCGAAGCGCAGCACGTCGCGCGTCGGCGCGGAGCCGGTCGCGCCCGAGGGCGCGCGCCGCCGCAGCACGGCGCGCACGCGCGCCAGCAGCTCGCGCGGCTCGAAGGGCTTGGGCAGGTAGTCGTCGGCGCCGAGCTCCAGGCCCACGATGCGGTCGGCGGTGTCGCCGCGCGCGGTGACCATCACGATCGGCACCTCGGAGGTGGCCCGGATGCGCCGGCACAGTTCGAGGCCGTCGGCGTCGGGCAGCATCAGGTCGAGCAGCACCAGGTCCACCGGCGGGCCGTCGCGAGCGGCGAGCGCGGCCAGGCCCGACGCGCCGTCGGCGGCCTGCTCGACCGCGAAGCCGGCCCCCTTCAGGTAGGTCGCGACCATCGCGCCCAGGCGCAGGTCGTCCTCGATCATCAGCACGCGCTGCTGCATCCGTCGATCATCGCACGCGGGCCGCGCCGCTCAGATCCAGCGCCGCACGGTGGCGGCGTACGCCCGCCACGCGGGGCCGAAGCGCTCGTGAAGCACAGCGTCCTCGGCGCGCATCGACACGCGGTCGATCCAGGCCGCACAGGCCAGCGTGACGGCCAGCGTGACGGCCAGCGCGACCGGCGAGCCGATCGCGATCGCGGCCCCGGCGAGCACCGAGACCGCCCCGAGGTCCATCGGATGGCGCGAGAGGCGGTACGGCCCCGTGGTCACCAGCGCGCGCGGGACATCGGCCGCGCAGACCGGCGTGGCGTTCCAGTCCAGCTCGCGGGCGGCCGAGCGGATCGTCCAGCCGCCGCCGGCGATCAGCGCGAAGGCCGCCAGCGCCAGCACGGGCGACAGCGCGGGCGCCACCGGGATCGCCGGCGCGCCGGCC
>JBAXJZ010000470.1:0-3832 GCA_037137595.1 Burkholderiales bacterium
AACATGTATACATGATGGCGTCCAAGTCGATCGACTCCGCTCCTGCCCCGGCCCCCGGCGCCTTCGCGACCGGCGACCGCATCGGCGACTGGCTCGCCGCCGCCCGCGCCGCGGCCGATCCGCTCGCGCACGTCTCCGCGCTGCTGCACGACGAGGTCCGCCGCGACCGCGGCGACAACCCCGTCTGGATCGCGAAGGTCGACGCCGCCGGGCTGGACACGCAGCTCGCCGGGTTGCGTGCACGACTGGCCGAGGCCGGCGGGGACCTCGCGACGCTGCCGCTCTTCGGCGTGCCGTTCGCGGTGAAGGACAACATCGACGTCGCGGGCTTCCCCACCACCGCCGCATGCCCGGCCTTCGCCTACCGCCCCGGGCGCGACGCCACCGTCGTCTCGCGCCTGCGCGCGGCCGGTGCGATCGTGATGGGCAAGACGAACCTCGACCAGTTCGCCACCGGCCTGAACGGCACGCGCTCGCCCTACGGCCCGGTGCGCAACGCGCTCGACGAGCGCCTCGTCTCCGGCGGTTCGAGCAGCGGCTCGGCGGTCGCGGTGGCGCGCGGCGAGGTGCTGTTCTCGCTCGGCACCGACACCGCCGGCTCGGGCCGCGTGCCGGCGACCCTCAACGCGCTGGTCGGCGTGAAGCCCACCCGGGGGCTGCTGTCGACCACGGGCGTCGTGCCCGCGTGCCGCTCGCTCGACTGCGTGTCGATCTTCGCGCACGACCTCGGCGGCGCCGCGCGAGCGCTCGCGGTCGCGCGCGGGTTCGACGAGACCGATCCGTGGTCGCGCGAGGCGGCCCGCGACGCGCTCGGCGACGCCGGCGCGTCGAGCCCGCCCGCCTCGCTCGCGATTCCCGCCGCCCCGGAGTTCTTCGGCGACGCGGCGCAGCGCGCGGCCTGGCAGGCGACGCTCGATCGGCTGCGCGCGGCGGGCGTCGAACTGGTCGAGGTCGACATCGCGCCGCTCGCCGAGATCGCGGCGATGCTCTACGGCGGTCCGTGGGTCGCCGAGCGCGACGCGGCCGTCGGCGACTTCGCCCGCGCCCATTCCGACGCGGTGCATCCCGTGGTCGGTGCGATCGTCACCGGCCGCGCGGGCACGGCGCGCGACGTCTTCGAGGCGACGTACCGGATGGCGGCGCTGCGCCGCCGCGTGGAGCACGCGTGGCGCGCGCACGCGGCGCTGCTGCTGCCGGGCGTGCCCACCACCTACACGATCGAGCAGATGCTGGCCGACCCGGTCGAACTGAACAGCCGGCTGGGGATCTACACCAACTTCGCGAACCTGCTCGATCTCGCCGCACTGAACGTGCCCGCGGGCCGTCGCGACGACGGGCGGCCGTTCGGCGTGTCGCTGATCGGCGCGGGCTTCTCGGACGACCGCCTGCTCGGTCTCGCGCGCGCGCTCGCCCCGGCGCTGGAGCCCGTCGCCACGCCGTCGTCCGCACCGCCGCCGTCGCTCGAGGCCGACGGCCACATGGTGCCGATCGCCGTCGTCGGCGCCCACCTGTCCGGCCTGCCGCTCAACGGCCAGCTGACCTCGCGCGGCGCACGCCTGCTCGCGAAGACCCGCACCGCGCCGTGCTACCGCCTGTACGCGCTGCCGGGCGGACCGCCCGCCCGCCCCGGCATGGTCCGCGACGACGGCGGCGCCTCGCTCGAGATCGAGATCTGGGGGCTGCCCCGCGCGGGCTGGGCCTCGTTCATGGAAGGCGTACCGCCGCCGCTCGCGATCGGGACGATCGAGACGGTGGACGGCCGCTGGGTCAAGGGCTTCGTCTGCGAGCCGCGGGCGATCGTGGGCGCGACGGAGGTCACGTCCTTCGGCGGCTGGCGCGCGTGGCTCGCGTCGACGCGCTGACCCGATCCGCACCCCTTCGCACCGATTCGCACCGCTTCGCCTCGCAGGAGACTTGCATGGATCGTCGTCGCTTCGTCCAGGGCTCGGCCGCGTTCGCCGGCCTGTCGTCCTCGGTTCCCGCCGCGTTCGCGCAGTCCGACCGCCGCAAGGAACTGCTGATCGTCGCCAACGAGTTCGGGCCGAACTCGCTCGACATCCACACCGTGGGCGCGAACCGTCCGAGCTACGGCGTCTCGTGGATCTGCTACGACCGGCTGATGACCTTCGGCAGGAAGACGCTGCCCAACGGACAGGTCACCTACGACTTCTCCAAGCTCGAGCCCGAGCTGGCCGAGTCGTGGACGGTCGCGTCCGACGGCTCGCACGCGACCTTCAGGCTCCGGAAGAACGCGAAGTTCCACGACGGCACGCCGGTCACCGCGAAGGACGTGAAGTGGTCCTTCGACCGCGCGGTCACCGTCGGCGGCTTCCCCACCTTCCAGATGGCGGCCGGTTCGCTGGAGAAGCCCGAGCAGTTCGTGGCGGTGGACGACCACACCTTCCGCGTGAACTTCCTGCGGCCCGACAAGATGACGATGATGGACCTGGCGGTGCCGGTGCCCAGCATCTTCAACGCCGAGCTCGTGAAGAAGAACGCGACGAAGGAGGATCCCTGGGGCCTGCAGTGGACCAAGAACAACGTCGCCGGCGGCGGCGCGTACAAGGTCGAGTCGTGGCGCCCCGGCCAGGAGATCGTCTACGTCCGCAACGACGACTGGAAGAGCGGGCCGCTGCCGAAGATCCGCCGCGTGATCCAGCGCGACGTGCCGAACGCCGGCACGCGGCGCGCGCTGCTGCTCAAGGGCGACGTCGACATGACCTACGAGATGCCGCCGAAGGACTTCGCCGAGCTGGCGAAGGAGCCCGAGCTCAAGGTCGTCTCGACGCCGATCGAGAACGCGATGTGGTACGTCGGCATGAACGTGAAGAACAAGCCGTTCTCCGACGTCCGCGTCCGGCAGGCGGTGGCGCTCGCGATCCCGTACGACAAGATGAACGAGGTGGCCGTCTACGGCCGCGCGATCAAGCTCTACGGCGGCTCGAACGATCCGAAGCAGCCGGTGTGGCCGCAGCCGCACGGCTGGAAGACCGACCTGGACAAGGCCCGGGCGCTGCTCAAGGAGGCCGGCTACGAGGGCGGCTTCGAGACCACGCTGTCCTTCGACCTCGGCTCGGCCACCACCAACGAGCCGATGGCGGTGCTGCTGCAGGAGACGCTCGCGCAGCTCGGGATCAAGGCGCAGATCAACAAGATCCCCGGCGCCAACTGGCGCGCGGCGCTGCTGAAGAAGGACATGCCCCTGATCATCAACCGCTTCGGCGGCTGGCTGAACTACCCGGAGTACTTCTTCTTCTGGTGCTACCACGGCCAGAACGCGGTGTTCAACACGATGTCCTACCAGAACCCGAAACTGGACAAGATGATCGAGAACGCGCGCTTCCCGGAGAACAAGCTCGTCTACGATTCCGAGGTGCGCGCGATGATCAGGCTGGTCAACGAGGACGTGCCGCGCGTGCCGCTCTTCCAGCCGCTGATGGACGTCGCGATGCGCAAGGACGTGTCCGGCTACATGTACTGGTTCCACCTGCAGCCGGACTTCCGCAACCTGTCGAAGGGCTGAAGGAGGCGAGCGATGGACCGCGAAGCGATCGTGGCGTGGGTGAGGGCGGGGGCGACGATGATGGCGCTGCCCGCGGCGACGGCCGACGAGGCCGCCGTCGTCGAGAACCTCGAGCGGCTGGCGGCGATCGCCGCCGCGCTCGAGCGCGTGGAGCTCGAGCCCGAGGTCGAGCCGCTGCCGGTGTTCGTCCGATGAGCGCGGTCGAGTCGATCCGCGCGGCGCTCGACCGGATCGAACGCCTGGACCCGTCGGTCAACGCGTTCACCGCGGTGCTGCGCGAGCGCGCGCTGCGGCGCGCCGCCGAGCTCG
>JBAXJZ010000471.1:0-3813 GCA_037137595.1 Burkholderiales bacterium
CGGCCACACCATCCCGCCGCACCAGATCAACTACCGCGCGAACCTCTGGGCGCTGCATCACGTCGGCGCCACCTCGGTCCTCGCGGTCGCCACCGTGGGCGGCATCCGTGCCGACTGCGGCCCCGGCGTGCTCGCCGTGCCCGACCAGATCGTCGACTACACGCACGGCCGCAAGTCCACCTTCTTCGAGGGGCCGGACAGCCCGGTCACGCACGTCGACTTCACCCGCCCCTACGACGAGGCGCTGCGCGAGCGGCTGCTGCGCGCGGCGGCCTCGGCGGGCGAGCCCATCGTGGCCGGCGGCACCTACGGCTGCACCCAGGGCCCGCGCCTGGAGACCGCCGCCGAGATCCGCCGCCTCGAACGCGACGGCTGCGACCTGGTGGGGATGACCGGCATGCCCGAGGCGGTGCTGGCCCGCGAGCTCGGCCTGCCCTACGCGGTGCTCGCGGTGGTCGCGAACCACGCGGCGGGCCTGGGCGACAGCCGGGCCGCGATCTCCATGGAGGCGATGGGCGCGGTGATGGACGCGGCGATGGTCCGCGCCCGGCGCGTGCTCGCCGCCGCGCTGCGCGAGGCGCCCGCCGCCGCCGGAACCCCGCGATGATCCATCGCGTGCTGCGGATGGGCGATCCGCGCCTGCTGCGGGTGGCCAAGCCGGTCGAGCACTTCGACACCCCCGAGCTGCATGCCCTGGTGGCGGACATGTTCGACACGATGGCCGACCGCAACGGCGCCGGGCTGGCCGCGCCCCAGATCGGCGTCGACCTGCGGGTGGTGATCTTCGGCTACGCGTCCAACCCGCGCTATCCCGACGCGCCTCCGGTGCCGCCGACCGTCCTCGTCAACCCGGTGATCGAGCCGCTGGGCGAGTCCGAGGAGGAGGGTTGGGAAGGCTGCCTGTCGGTGCCCGGCATGCGGGGCTGGGTGCCGCGGATCGCGCGGATCCGCTACCGGGGCGTCGATGCGCGCGGCACGCCGATCGAGCGCGAAGCCGAGGGCTTCCACGCGCGGGTGGTGCAGCACGAGTGCGACCACCTCGACGGCATCCTCTATCCGCGGCGCATCCGCGACCTCACCCGCTTCGGCTTCATCGAGGAACTGTTCCCCGGCGAGTCGATCGCGGACGACTAGCCCTTCATCGCGTCGAGCAGCTCGCTCTCGAGCTGGATCTGCTGGCGCGCGTTGGACAGCGCCGCCCCGTCGATCAGGAAGACGTCCTCGGCCCGCTCGCCGAGCGTCATGATCCGCGCCGCCTGCAGGTTGATGCCATGCCGCGCGAGCGTCCGCGCGATCCCGTAGAGCAGGCCGGTGCGGTCGTTGGCCACCACCGACAGCAGGTAGCGGTTGCCGCGCTCGTCCGGCCGCAGGTCGACCTTCGGCGCGATCGGGAAGTAGCGCGAGCGGCGCGACGCCCGGCCGCGCACCGGCGCGTCGAGCGGCCGGCGCTGCGTCAGCCGTTCGGCCAGCTCGACCTCGACCAGCGCGAGGATGTCCCGGTACTGCGACGTGTGGTTCGGGTCGACGACCAGGAAGCTGTCGAGCGCGCGGCCGTTTCGCGTGGTGTGGATCCGCGCGTCGAGCACCGACAGGTTCTTGCTGTCGAAGTAGCCGCAGATCCGCGCGAACAGGTCCGGCTGGTCGGGCAGGTAGACCACCACCTGGAAGCCTTCGCCGATCGGCGCGAGCCGGGTCCGCACGAGGGGCGCGTCGGTGTCGGGATGCCGGTGCAGAACCCGTGTCTGCCAGGCGATGTCCTGCGCGTCGTTGCGCAGGAAGTAGCCGATGTCGAGCTGCTTCCAGAAACCGGCGTAGGCGTCGGGCGACAGCCCGTGCAGGTTCAGCAGCCGGACCGCCTCGGCGCGGCGCGCGTCGAAGCGGGCGTCGGCGCTCGCCGACTCGCCGCCCAGCACCCGCTTGGTCATCCGGAACAGGTCCTCGAGCAGCTTGCCCTTCCAGGCGTTCCAGACCTTCGGGCTGGTGCCGCGGATGTCGGCGACCGTGAGCAGGTAGAGCGCGGTGAGCCGTCGCTCGGTGCCGACGAGCTTCGCGAACGCGCCGATCACGTCCGGGTCGCTCAGGTCCTGCTTCTGCGCGATCGAGGACATCGTGAGGTGATGCTCGACCAGGAACTCGACCAGCTCGCGGTCCTCGTCGGACAGCCCGTGCTGGCGGCAGAAGCGGCGCGCGTCGACGCGGCCGAGCGTGGAGTGGTCGCCGCCGCGGCCCTTGGCGATGTCGTGGAAGAGGGCGGCCAGATAGAGCAGCCAGGGCTTGTCGAAGCCCGCCGCGAGCTGGCTGCAGAACGGGTATTCGTGGGCGTGCTCGGCCATCCAGAAGCGGCGCAGGTTGCGCACCACCATCAGGATGTGCTGGTCCACGGTGTAGACGTGGAACAGGTCGTGCTGCATGCGGCCCACGATCCGCCGGAACGCCGGCAGGTAGCGGCCGAGCACCGACCACTGGTTCATCCGGCGCAGCGCCCGCGTCACGCCGCGGGGTGCCTGCAGCAGCGCGAGGAAGGCGGCCCGGTTCTGCGGGTCGCGTCGATAGGCGGCGTCGATCCGCGTGCGGGCGCGCCAGATCGCGCGCAGCGTCGGCGCGCTGATGCCGGAGAGCTCGGGCCGGGCCTCCATCGTCAGGAAGGCCCGCAGGATCGCCCTCGGATCACGCTCGAACAGGCCCGGGTCGATCGCGTCGAGCAGCCCGCGCACGTTGCGGAACTCGTCGTCGATCGGCTCGGGCTGGCCGGCGTTCTCGGGGAAGAGCTCGGCTTCGAGGTTCTGGATCAGCAGCGTGGACACCTGGGTCACCGACTTCGCGGTCCAGTAGTAGCGCTGCATCAGCTGCTCGCTGGCGAGCCGCGCGTCCTCGGCATCGAAGCCCATCGCGCGCGCGACCTGCGCCTGCAGGTCGAAGACCAGCCGGTCCTCGCGGCGGCCGGCGACGATGTGCAGCCAGGCGCGGATCACCTTCAGCTTGCGTTCGTAGCCGGCGAGCAGCGCGGCCTCGGCGCGGGTCGCGAGCCCGCGCGCGGCGAGCTGGCCCCAGCCGGTACCGATCCGCGCGGCCCGGGCGATCCAGAGGATCGACTGCAGGTCGCGCAGCCCGCCGGGGCTCTCCTTGACGTTCGGCTCGAGGCTGTAGGGCGTGTCCTCGAACTTCACGTGCCGCTGGCGCAGCTCGAAGAGCTTGGCGTGGAAGAACGTCCGGCCGTCGAGCGCCGCGTCGAGTCCCTCGCCCAGCCGCGTGTAGAGCCCGCGCCGGCCGGCGAGCCAGCGCCGCTCGAGAAGGCTGGTGCGGACGGTGACGTCGCCGGCCGCCTCGATGAAGCACTGGTCGACGGTGCGCACGCTGTGGCCGATCTCCAGGCCGACGTCCCAGCACGCGCCGACGAAGCGCTCGAGCCGGCCATGGCGCGCCGGATCCTCGGCGGGCGGCACCAGCAGCAGCAGATCCACGTCGGAGTGCGGCAGCAGTTCGCGGCGGCCGTAGCCGCCGACCGCCACCAGCGCGCAGTCGTGCTGGAGACCGGCGTCGCGCCAGAGCGCGAGCAGCACCGCGTCGGTCAGCCTCACGATGCCGCGCAGCAGCGCGCGGACGTCGCCGGACGCGCGGAACCCGTCGATCAGCACGGTCCGGCGGGCCTTCAGCGCGGCACGCAGCGCCGGCACGTCGGCCGGCATGCCCGGCGAGGCGGAGAAGGGGTCGGGTGCGGCCGTGACGGGGGCGTCCATCCGGGCGGCGTCGCCGGGCTCAGGCGGCAGCGGGCAGCGGCTCGGGGCGGGCGGGCGCGCCGGCCGAGGTGGTCAG
>JBAXJZ010000472.1:0-3809 GCA_037137595.1 Burkholderiales bacterium
AAGGTGGTGCTGCCGTGCAACTGGGCCCAGATCCTCGAGGGCGCGATCGACTCGGCGCACAGCTCCAGCCTGCATTCGTCCGACATGGTGCCGGCGCGGGTCGACGGCGCGAAGGCCACGGCCAGCGCCTGGCTGCGGCCCTCGCCCGACAAGTCGCCCCGGCTGCAGGTGCAGCCCACGCCCTGGGGCTTCCGGTACGCGGCGATCCGCCGGCCGATCTCGAACGCGGCCACCCACGACTACATCCGCCAGACGGTGTTCGTCGCGCCCTTCACCGTGCTGATCCCGCCGAACAACCTCTACAACGTGGCCAACGTCAACGTGCCGATCGACGACACGCACACCGCGTTCTACTTCATCGCCTGGGGCGATCCCGCCGGCACGCCGGAGACCGAGACCTGGCGCCGCTTCCTGCGGCAGACCGTGGGCATCGATCTCGACGGGCGCTACCGGCCGCTGCGCACCGAGGACAACCGCTTCTGGCAGGACCGGCAGGCGATGAAGGCGGGCAACTTCACCGGCATCACCGGCTTCCCCAACCAGGACGTGGCGATGTGGGTGACCATGGGCCCGATCGCCGACCGCACGCGCGAGCGGCTGGGCGCGAGCGACCTCGCGGTGGTGGAGTTCCGTCGGCAGATGCTCGGCGCGGTCCGCGCGTTCGCGGCCGGGGCGCCCGCGATCGGCACCGGCGAGCAGCGTGTGCCGGCCGAGGTCTGCGCGTTCCAGGCGATCCTGCCCAAGGCCGACGACTGGCGCGCGCATGCCGCGCGGCCGGTGCTCGCGGTGGCCGGATGAGCCGGCCCACCACCCCTCGGCGCGCGTGCCGCGCCCCCCGGGAGATCCGATGAGCCGTCTGCAGCTGTCCATCGCGGTCGGCGACTACGACCGCACCCGCGCGCTCGTCGACGGGCGCGTGCAGATCGACGGCGTCGATCCGGTGTGCCTGGTGCTCACGCCCGAGGAGATGTTCTTCCGCGCGTTCCGCCACCAGGCCTTCGACGTCAGCGAGCTGTCCTTCTCCAGCTACCTCGTCAAGCATTCGCAGGGCGACTGCCCGTACTGGGCGATCCCGGCCTTCGTGTCGCGCGCGTTCCGGCACACTTCGATCTGGGTGCGTCGCGACCGCGTGGCCTCGCCGCAGGACCTGCGCGGCAAGCGCATCGGCATCCCCGAATGGCAGCTGACCGCGATCGTCTGGGCGCGGGCGCTGCTGGCCGACGACTACGGCGTGTCGCCGGCCGACGTGACCTGGGTGCGCGGCGGCATCGACGAGCCCGGGCGGCCGGAGAAGATCCCGGTCGAGCTGCCGCCCGAGTTCCGCGTGGAGAGCGCGCCCGAGGGCGACACGCTGTCGGCGATGCTCGAGCGCGGCGACCTCGACGCCTTCATCGCGCCGCGCCCGCCGTGCCGCGGCCGGCCGGTGCATCCGGAGATCGGCTGGCTGTTCCCCGATCCGACCGCGGTCGCGAAGGACTATTTCGCGCGCACCGGCATCTTCCCGATCATGCACGTGGTGGGCGTGAGGAAGACGCTGGTCGAGCAGCACCCGTGGCTGCCCGCCACGCTGATGAAGGGCTTCGAGCGCGCGAAGGCCGCGGCCCTGGACCTGCTGTCGGACACCTCGGCCACCAAGGTCACGCTGCCCTTCGTCGAGGAGCAGCTCGCCGCGGCGCGCGCGACGATGGGCGAGGACTTCTGGTCGTACGGCGTGGGCCCGAACCGTCGCACGCTCGAGGCGTTCGTGCGGCACCACCACGCGCAGGGCCTGTCGAAGCGGCTGGTCTCGGTCGACGAGGTGTTCCACCCGTCGACCTACGAGGTCACGAAGGTCTGAGGCTCAGAGCGGCAGGCGCGCCTCGATCCACGGGACCAGGCGCGCGGTCAGCGCGTCCAGGCTCGGCGAGCCGGTCTCGCCGTCGTCCGGCTCGAAGTAGTGCAGCGCGTCGGGGCAGTCCCAGTACGCCTTGTCGGTCGACGCGATGGCGTCGAAGATCGCCCGCGAGTGCGTGACCGGATAGACGTCGAGGTCGCGGCCGGCGTGGATCACCAGCGCCGGCTCGGTGATCGCGGCCGCGGCCCGGAACACGTTCGCGTTGGACGACAGGCCCGACCAGGTCGACAGCCAGCCCTGCGGCGTGACGATGCGCGCGAAGCCCATCCGCTGGAGGTTCATCAGGTCCGGGCGCGGGCTGAGCAGCGAGCCGTAGCCGCGCGGCGACGGGTCGAGCGAGTCGTCGACGTAGTGGGGGTTGGCCATCGTCCGGTAGACCAGCATCACCGGCTCGAAGGCCTCGCGCTCGAGGATGCGCCGCTGCGCGTCGGCAGGCAGCGCGGCGAAGCCGGGATCGGCGTGCAGGCGTTCGGCGTGCGCGGCGTCGTCGATCATCGAGCGCGCGAGCGCGTCGAGGCGGCGCACGCGCTCGAGCTGCGCGGCGCGGTAGCGGGCGACGAAGGCGCGGTCGTAGCGGGTCCAGGCCGGCGCGGGCACGAAGCCGTTGCGCGGGTCGTACATGTCGAGGGCGGGGTCGGTTCGCAGCGGGTCGCGTTCGTCGATCACGGCTGCGTCGATCACCTCGTTGAGGATCAGGCCCTGGCCGGTGTGCGCGGCCATGTAGACGATCGCGTCGCCGGGGGGCATGTCGATCGAGTCGAGGCCGGTGGGCCGGCCGCCCGGCGTGGTGCGCAGCCGCTCGCCGCGCGGCGTCTTCGCCTGCCACTGGTAGAACGAGAACAGCGCGCCGCCCCCCGAGTTGCCCAGCAGCAGCACGCGTTCGACGCCCATCGCGCGCAGCCGCGTCATGTAGGCGGCGAGGTCGACCAGCAGCTTCTCGTGCAGGCAGTCGACGTCGTTGTTCAGCGTGCGCAGGTTCGCGCCCAGGCAGCCGTAGCCCGCCTCGATCAGCGCGGGGAAGACGTGGTGCTCGGAGAAGTCGACGCGGGGGTGCGCGGCGATCACCGCGACCTTCGGGTTCGGGTTGCGCCGCGAGGTCCACCAGGTGCCGCGCACGCGTGCGCCGTCGGGCGTGTCGATCGCCACGGGGGTGCCGACCGCGTCGGGCACCTCGCGCCGGAAGCGGATCCAGGTGCCGCGCCAGTAGGTCTTCGACAGCAGTCGCAGGGCCATGGGGGGTGCTCCGTCGTCGGGTCAGGGGCCGCGCAGCGCGTCGTCGCGGGCGAGGTTCGCCACGACCGTGAGCAGCGCGCGCCGCAGCACGGCGAGCTCGGTCGCGGGCAGGCCGGCGACCGCGATCGCGTTCACCTCCTCGGCCAGCGGCACCAGCTTCGCCTTCAGCTGCCGGCCCGCCGGCGTCAGCCGGACGTGGAGGTTCTTGCGGTTGCCGGGCCGCTGCTCGCGCACCACCCAGCCGAGCGCCTCCATCGCGCGCAGCGCGTGCAGCGTGGTGGGCTCCATCACGCCGGCCTCCAGGCTCAGCTCGCGCTGGGTCATGCCGTCGCGCTGCCAGAGGATGCGCAGGAAGGTCCAGTGTCCGAGCGCGACGCCGTGCGCGGCGAGCCGCACCTGCAGCGAGCGCAGGAACGCGCGTGTCGCGTCCTTGACGAGGTGGGCGAGGCGGTCGTCGGGGACGTCCTCGAGCCAGTGGCGCAGCAGACGTTCGGCGACCTCGGCGTCGCGGGGCGAGGCGGCGTCGCGGCGTCGGCTCGGTGCGGCGGGCGGTGCGACGGGCTTCGGGGCGGGCTTCGCGGCGGGCTTCGCGGCGGGCTTCGCGGCGGGGTGGCGGCTCATCGTCGTTCGCCCTCAGGCCGGCGGGGGCCGCAGCAGCACCGCGTCGCGCGGCAGGCCGACC
>JBAXJZ010000473.1:0-3791 GCA_037137595.1 Burkholderiales bacterium
GCCGCGACGCCGAGCCGCTGGTGGAGGCGCTGTTCCGCGCCTACTTCGTCGAGAACCGCTACATCGGCGACCGCGCCGAGCTCGCGGCGATCGCGGGCGAGGCCGGCTTCGACGCGCAGGCCGCGCGCGCGATGCTCGACGCCGACGACGGCGCGGGCGCGATCGCCGCGGCCGACCGGCGGGCGCGTGCGCTCGGCATCACGGGCGTGCCGTTCTTCATCATGGACGGCAAGCTCGGCGTCTCCGGCGCGGCCGGCACGGACACGCTGCTCGACGCCTGGGCGCAGGCGCGCGCCACCGCGGCCTGACGCCCCGCCGCGACGCCGGCGAGGCGGCCCGCGCCCGCGCCGGCGGCCCGCCGGTTCCGCACCACGGGCCCGTGCTCCGGCGGGCCCGTTCGTCGCGGCTAGAATCGCCGCTCCTCCGACCGAGACCCGCCCCATGACCTCGACCCACGACGCGTCCCAGCCCCTCGCCGGCCTCAAGGTCGTCGAGCTCCATGCGATCGGCCCGGTGCCCTTCGCGGGCCAGCTGCTGCGCGGCCTGGGCGCGTCGGTCCAGCGGATCTCGCCGCCGGCCGACCCGGGCCTGGGCGTGGGCATGGACCCGCAGTTCGACGTGTCGAACGCCGGCAAGACGCCCGTGGCGATCGACCTGAAGTCGCCGGCCGGCCTCGCGCAGGCGCGCACGCTGATCGACTCGGCCGACGTGCTGCTCGAGGGCTTCCGGCCCGGCGTGCTCGAGCGCCTGGGCCTGGCGCCGTCGACGCTGCTGGCGAGCAACCCGCGGCTGGTCGTGGGCCGGCTGTCGGGCTGGGGCGCGCAGGGCCCGCTCGCCGACCGCGCGGGCCACGACATCAACTACCTCGCGATGGCCGGCGTGCTCAACGCCATCGGCACGGGCGAGACGCCGGTGCCGCCGCTGAACGTCGTCGGCGACTACGGTGGCGGCGCGATGCACCTGGTGGTGGGCGTGCTCGCCGCGCTCGTGCGGCGCGGCATCGACGGCCGCGGCGGCGTCGTGGCCTCGAGCATCCTCGCCGGCGGCGTGGGGCTCACGCCGATCTTCTACGGGCTGCTCGCGGCGGGCAGCTGGACGCTCGACCGCGCGGCCAACCTGCTCGACGGCGGCGCGCCCTACTACCGGGTCTATCGCACGTCCGACGCGAAGTTCGTCGCCGTCGGCGCGATCGAGCCGAAGTTCTACGCGCAGCTGCTGAAGGTGACCGGGCTGGAGGGCACGCTCGATCCGCGCCGGCAGAACGACCGGTCGAGCTGGCCCGAGACGGCGCGGATCCTCGCCGAGCGCTTCGCGACGAAGACACGCGACGAATGGGGCGCGCTCGCCGAGCCCACCGACGCCTGCCTGTCGCCGGTGCTCGACTTCCTCGAGGCGGCCGCGCATCCGCACAACCTCGCCAACGGCCTCTACCGGGCCGAGCCGTTCCCGCAGCCGGACCGGCTGATCGGGTTCGCGCGCTGAGCGGCGCGTCGATGGCCCCGTCGTCCCGCGCCGCGGCGCTCGGCGCGGGGCTCGCCTGCGCGCTCGGCGCCGGCCTCGCCTGGGGGCTGGTCTTCGTGGCGCCGGTGATGCTGCCGGCCTATCCGGCCGCGGTGCTCACCGTGGGCCGCTACGTGGCCTTCGGACTGATCGCGCTCGCGCTCGCCTGGCCGGCGCGCGCGGCGCTCGCGCGCCTGTCGAAGGCCGACTGGATCGAGGCGACCAAGCTGTCGCTGGTGGGCAACCTGTTCTACTACGGCTGCCTCGCCGCCGCGATCCAGACGGCCGGCGTGCCGCTGCCCACGATGCTGATCGGCACGCTGCCGGTGGTCATCGCGGTCTGTTCGAACCTGTCGGAGCGCGCACTGCCGTGGGCGCGGCTCGCCCCCTCGCTCGCGGTGATCGCCGCGGGCATCGGGCTGGTGAACCTCGCCGAGTTCGAGCGCCTGCGCGCGTCGTCGCCGGAGGCGGGCTCGACGCTGCTGCTCGGCACCGCGCTCGGGCTCGGCGCGGTCGCCTGCTGGACCTGGTACCCGATCCGCAACGCACGCTGGCTGCAGCGCAACGCCGACGTGAGCTCGGCCACCTGGTCGACCGCGCAGGGCCTGACCACGCTGCCGCTCGCGCTCGCGGGCTATGCGCTGCTCGCCGCGTGGCACGCGGTCTCGCCGCTGCGCGCGGCCGACGGCGGCGTCTTCGAGTTCCCGCTCGGGCCGCAGCCGCTCGCCTTCGTCGCCCTGATGGCCACGATCGGGCTGGCCGCGTCGTGGCTGGGCACGCTGCTGTGGAACCGCGCGTCGCGGCTGCTGCCGACCTCGCTCGCGGGGCAGCTGATCGTGTTCGAGACGCTGACGGCGCTGACCTACGGCTTCCTGTGGCGCGGCGAGGCGCCTTCGCCGGGGACCGCCGCCGGGATCGCGCTGCTGGTGGCGGGCGTCTCGCTGGGCGTGCGGACCTTCCAGCGCGCGCCGGACCCGTCGCACGCCTGACGTGGGCGCGGGCCGCGCCCGCGCGTCAGCGACCGCCCCAGCGCTTCGGCCAGAAGACGAACAGCAGCAGGCAGGCCGCGTGAAGCGCGGCGAACGCGACCATCGCCGCGCGGAAGGCCTCGACCTCGTCGCGGCCGGCCGCGCGGAACAGGTCGATCGCCACGCCGAAGCCCCACTGGCTCGCGAACATCCACGAGAAGATCACCAGGTTGAACCCGGTGAGCGCGCGACCGGCGAGGTGCGGCGGGAACGCCAGGCCCACGCGGGGCTGCACCAGCGTGTAGGTGGTGGCGGCCGCGGCGAACGCGAGCCACAGCCACCAGGCCTGCGGACCGGACGCCCAGGCGATCGCGAGCTCGAACAGCACGACGAACGCGGTGCCCACGGTGACCACCCGCGCGAGCGCGGCGCGCTCGGGGCCGACCCGCGGCGCGACCCAGCCCAACGCGAGGAAACACAGCAGCAGGCCGAGGTTGAACGCGAACAGCAGGTCCGCGCGCGCGCCGCCCTGCACGCCGAGCACCGTGCCGAACCACGGGCCGACCCACAGGCTCTGCATCGAGACGAAGCCGCCCTGCACGACGCCGGCGGTGGTGCACATCCGCCAGAAGTAGCCGTTGGCGAAGACCTCGCGGTAGCCGCCCAGCGACGCGATGAACGACGCCGACGGCGCCCCCGCGCCGCGCGGCCGCTCGTGGTCGCGCGGCAGCGCGGTCCACATCAGCACACCGATCGCGGCGAGCAGCGCGGCCGCCACCCAGAACACCCCGCGCCAGCCGAGCACCGGCAGCGCCCAGTGGACCGGCACCGTGGTGACCAGCACGCCCACCGTGCCGGCCATCAGCATCCACGCGGCCAGCCGCGTCTGGCGCTCGGCGGGGAACCACTGGCGGTAGGCGGTGAGCGAGGCCATCAGCGCGCCCGACACGCCCGCGCCGATCAGCGCGCGGCCGACCCACAGCGAGCCGAAGCCGTCGGCGAGCGCGAAGGCGGCGCAGCCGATCGCGGCGAGGACCATCAGCGCCGCGTCGACGCGGCGCGGGCCGTAGCGGTCGAGCCAGACGCCGAGCGGGATCTGCATCGCGGCGAACGCGAGGAAGTAGGCCGACGACAGCGAGCCGAGCTGCGAGTGCGTGAGGCCGATCTCGCGGGTGAGATCGGGCGCGAGCACCGCGTTGACCGAACGCAGCCCGTAGGACATGAAGTAGCCGGCGGCGAAGCAGCCGAAGATGCGCAGCGCGAGCGCGCCGACGGCCGCGCGGGCGGCGCGCGGCGCGGCGGCGGCGGTCGATCCCGTCGCCG
>JBAXJZ010000474.1:0-3741 GCA_037137595.1 Burkholderiales bacterium
CGCGCGGGTCAGCCAGCGCGGCGCCCCGCGGCCCGCCAGCGCGGCGGCGCCCCAGGCCAGCGCGACCGCGCCCAGCGCCGCCGCGAGCAGCCAGTGAGAGCCGATCGCGAGCAGCACCTTCTGCACGCCGAAGGCCACGGTGGCCGCGAGCATCGCGTCGGCGAAGCGCTCGACGAGGTCGTCGACCGGATCGAGCACGGCGGCCGGGCTGACCGTCACGCCGAGCCCGAGCTGTGCCGAGACCTGCGCGCTCTGCGCGAGCGAGATCGCCGCGTTCAGCGCACGCGCCGTGGCAAAGGCGGCGAAGGCCGCGCGCAGGCCGGCGTCCAGCCGCGATTCGGCCGCGGTGTCGATCGGCCGCCACCAGGCCGCGGCGGCGAGCAGCAGCACGACGAGCGCGGCCGCGAGCGCACGGGTCCGAGCGGAAACGGCAGGCAGGGTGGCAGGCATCGAGGGGTGATGGCGTAGGCTGTCGACGAGCCGCTCACCCTATCCCGACATGAGACGCCCCGTCGATCCCGAACGTGCCTGCCGATTGATCAATCATGGCCCGACCGTGCTGGTGACCGCCGCACACGGCGGCCGGCGCAACGTGATGGCCGCGGCCTGGTCGATGCCGGTGGAGTTCGCGCCGCCGCGGATCGCGGTGGTGATCGACCGGAAGACCTTCACCCGCGAGCTGGTCGCGGCCTCGGGCACGCTCGCGCTGTGCGTGCCCGGCCGCGCGCAGGCCGACCTGTGCTGGACGGTGGGCAGCACCGAGGGCCGCGCGCTCGCCGCCGAGGGCACCGACAAGTTCCGCCGCTTCGGCATCGCCGCATTCGACGGTCCGGCGCTCGGGCTGCCGCTGGTCGAGGGCTGTGCCGCGTGGATGGAGGCGCGCGTGATCGCCGAGCCGCACACCGAGCAGGCCTACGACACCTTCTTCGTCGAGGTGGTCTCGGCGCTGGCCGACGACCGCGTCTTCGCCGACGGCCGCTGGTCGTTCCGCGAGGACAACCGCGACCTGCACACGCTGCACCACCTGGGCGGCGGGACCTTCGCGGTGCCCTCGGTCGACACGGTGGCCGGCCGGCTGCTCGCGGCGCGCTGAGCGCCGCCGCGCGGATGCCGGGGCGGCTTCAGCCCCGCCCGTACCAGGCGCGCACCGCGCGCACGAAGCGCGACACGCCCTCGCGCACCGTCGCCTCGTCGAGCGCGCCGTACGACAGCCGCTGCCAGTTCGCGGCCTTCGTGTCGGTCAGGCCGAACGCGAAGCCGGGGATCGTCGCGACCCGGTGGTCGCGGACCATGACGCGGTTGAACTCGAGCGCGTCGTCGACGCCGGGCAGCTTCATCAGCACGTAGAACGCGCCGCGGGTCGCCGGGAACTCGACCAGGTCGCCGAGCTCGCGCAGCGCCGCGTGCACGTGCCCGCGCACCCGCGAGAGCCGCTCCAGGTGCGGCTGCACCGCGGGCCGGCCGAGCCTCACCGCCTGGGCGGCGACCACCTGCGAGACCACCGGCGCGCAGATCAGGTTCGTGTCCTGCACCTTGTTCATCGCCTCGGAGAGGCTCGCCGGATAGACGACGTAGCCGATCCGCCAGCTCGCCATCCCGAAGGTCTTGGAGAACGAGAAGAACGACAACGTGTGCGCGCCCGCGCCCGGGATCGACGCCGGCGAGAAGTGCGTGGCGCCGTCGTGCACGAACCACTCGTAGGCCTCGTCGCTGAAGTGCCAGAGGCCGCGGTCGCGGCACAGCGCGTTGACCGCGCGCAGGTCGGCCTCGGCGTAGACCGCGCCGGTGGGGTTGTTCGGCGAGACGGTGACGATGGCGCGCGTGCGCGGACCGATCGCCGCGGCGATGGCCGGCACGTCGAGCTGGAAGTCGGCGGTGGTGTCGACGAACACCGGCACGCAGCCGACCATCCGGATCGCCATCTCCTGGTTGAAGTAGTACGGGCGCGGCAGGATGATCTCGTCGCCCTCGTCGGCCACCGCGATCACCGCGTTCAGGAAGGCCATGTTGCTGCCGGCCGTGACCATCACCTCGGCGCCCGAGGTGTCGATGCCGTTGTCGCGGGCGAGCTTCTCGCGCAGCGCGCCGGTCAGCGACGGCATGCCGATCACCGCCTGGTACTTCTGCAGCACCGGGTCGACGCTCATCGGGCCGATGGCCGCGAGCGCCTCGGCGGGCGGGCCGTAGTTCACCACGCCCTGGCCGAGCGAGATCGTGCCGGGGTGGTCGCGCACCAGCTGCGCGATGGTGGGGATGATCGGCAGGTCGACCTGCTCGATGCGGCGGGAGGGCGTGCGGTCCATGGTCGGGCGATTCTATCGCCCGACCCGCCGGGGGGCCCCGAGCGCCCCGCGGCGCCACCGGGGCGCCGCCGGGGCGCCGCGGTGGGGCCGCGGTCCGCGATCAGCCGGCGCCGCCGATCTTGTCCTGGGTCCTCAGCTCGAAATCGCTCGCGTCGTGCCGCTCGCGCAACTGCTGCGAAGGTTCGCCCTGCGCACGGTTCACGATGCGGCCGCGCTTCACGGCCGGCCGCGCGGCGATCGTGTCGGCCCAGCGGATCACGTTCGTGTAGTCCTGGACGGAAAGGAACTCGCCGGCGCCGTAGAGCAGGCCCTTCACCAGCCCGCCGTACCACGGCCATACGGCGATGTCCGCGATCGTGTAGTCGGCGCCGCCCAGCCACTCGGACTCCGCCAGCCGCCGGTCGAGCACGTCGAGCTGGCGCTTGGTCTCCATCGCGAACCGGTCGATCGCGTACTCGATCTTCATCGGCGCGTAGGCGTAGAAGTGGCCGAGGCCGCCGCCGAGGTAGGGCGCGCTGCCCATCTGCCAGAACAGCCACGACAGGCATTCGGCGCGCGCCGGCTGGGTGGTGGGCAGGAACGCGCCGAACTTCTCGGCGAGGTAGGTGAGGATCGCGCCCGACTCGAAGACGCGGATCGGCGCCGCACCGGACCGATCGACCAGCGCGGGGATCTTCGAGTTCGGGTTGACGGCGACGAAGCCCGACGAGAACTGCGCGCCCTCCGAGATGTTGATCAGCCAGGCGTCGTACTCGGCGCCGGCGTGGCCGAGCGCGAGCAGTTCCTCGAGCAGGATCGTGACCTTCTGGCCGTTGGGCGTGCCGAGCGAATAGAGCTGCAGCGGGTGCTTGCCGACCGGCAGGTCCTTCTCGTGCGTGGGGCCGGCGATCGGGCGGTTGATGTTGGCGAAACGGCCGCCGCTGGCCTTGTTCCAGGTCCAGACCTTCGGGGGGATGTAGCCGGTGTCGTCGCTCATGGGACGGGTCTCCTCGGTGGGGGTTCGCGCTGCGATCGGCGACGATACCGGATCGGGCCCTGATCGGCTCGGGCGGCCGGCCCGGCACGCTCCTACGGCGCATGCGCCGCGCCGCCGCGCGGGGGGCGTGAAAGGGTCGCGTATACTCCGCGACCGAACAACGACAACACACCGCACGGCCTCGCTGCCGCGACGGGACGACAGCAGGGACAGCAGATGAACCGACACGCCAAGCCGCCGGCCATCGTGCCCTCACCGAACACGTTCGACTTCGAGCGCGCGAGCCTGGATCTGCTCGCCCGCCTGCGCCGCCCCGTGCGTGCGCGGGGCGCCGCGGGCCTCGGCCTGGCTCTGCCCGAGGGCGACGAGCCGACCGGGCACCTCGTCGACGCCGACAACGATCCCGCGCCGCGCCGCGCGGCCCCCGGCCGCCTGGCGGCCTGAGCCCGCCGCCGACTCAGC
>JBAXJZ010000475.1:0-3722 GCA_037137595.1 Burkholderiales bacterium
CCCTCGTCGTCGGCCGCGACCCGGGTGAAGGCGGAGGCCGGGGCCGGATCGAAGCCGCGCAGGTAGCGGTCGCGGCCGGCCTCGATCGAGAGCCCGTCGAGGTAGGCGTCGTCGATGATGCCGCGGTAGGCGGCGCGCCAGCTCGCGACGCGCACGCGCGCGATCGACTCGGCGTCGATCGCCGTGGCTTCGCGGATCAGCGGCGCGAGGGTTTCCACGAGGTGATCATGACACGCCGCGGTCGGCCGCGGCATCGCCCGAGTAGAACTGGGGGAATCGCTCCTTCACCCAGTCGCCCTTGGACGACCACGCGATGCAGGTGTCGAGCACCGCGGGCCGCTCCTGCGGCGCGGTGCCGTAGCGCTGCACGCGGGTCTCGCGCATCGACTGGAACGCCACCGTGGCCATCTGCTGCAGCAGCTCGCGGATGTGCGTGCAGCCCTCGACGCCGCCGATGCGCTCGGCCGCGGCCTTCAGGAAGCCCTTGCGGATCGACAGTCCGACCAGCCGCGAGAAGTTCGTCGCGCCCTCGCGGCAGACCTCGCGCGGCGAGGCCTCGGTGCGCGCGGTGAACGCGCGGATCGTGCCGCCGGCGTCGACGGTCATGGTGACCACCATCGCGTGCATCGGCATGCCGGCGGGCAGGAAGCCGGCCGACCACTCCGGCATGTCGTAGTGCTTGACGTCGGTGAGGCGCGCCTCGACGTCGATCAGCCCGTCGGGACGGGCGAAGCCGTCGACGCGGATCGATCGGGTGTGCAGCGGGGTGCGGTCGTCGTTGGGGGGTGGTGCGGCGTCCATGACGCATTGAAGCACAGGGGCGGCGCGGCTAGAGTGGGGTGGTTCCACGCTGTCCCCCGCCTTCTCCGCGTTTCGAACCGCGCGCCCCGCCCGCCCATGACCGACGCCGATCGCCCCGCCCCGCGCCCGGACCCCGTGCAGCCGGCCGACGACGCCGCCCGCGCGCTCGCCGCGCGTCTGCTGGTGGGCGCCCGGCACGCCGCGCTCGCCACCGTCGAGCCGGGCGGCGGCCATCCGATGGCCACCCGCGTCGCGGTGGCGCTGGACGCCGACGGCACGCCGCTGATGCTGATGTCCTCGCTGTCGGCGCATTCGGGCGCGCTGGACGCCGACCCGCGCTGCTCGCTGCTGGTGGGCGAGCCCGGCTCGGGCGATCCGCTCGCCCATCCGCGGCTCACCGTGTTCGGGCACGCAAGCCGCGTGCCGCGCGAGTCGGCCGACGGCGCGCGGGTGCGCGAGCGCTGGCTGGCCGAACATCCGAAGGCCGCGATCTACGTCGACTTCGGCGATTTTGCGTTCTGGCGCGTCGAGATCGAGCGGGCGAGCCTGAACGGCGGCTTCGGCCGCGCGCACCGGCTGACGGCGGCGGACCTCGCGGGAGCGGCGGACTCCGCGCGTCCGTAGGCGACGACGGCCCCGTCGCGGGCCCGGGACGCGAAGGGCCCCGACCCGACTCACCCTGTCGCCGGGACACCCCGGGGCGATCCGGTTGCGGGATTCCCGACTCGGGACGGTCGCGCGGGGCGCGTATCCTGCGCCTGCCTCTCGCTCCGCGGCGCCCACCGTCGCCCGATCCGATCCGCCATGCACCGTACGCTGTTCGACACCCCGATCGTCAGCCCGGTGCTCCGCGCCGGATCGCTCGCGTTCCTGCGCCTGACCGGCTGGCGCATCGAGGGCACTCTCCCGGCCTCGGCCCACAGGTCGGTGCTGATCGCCGCCCCGCACACCAGCAACTGGGACCTGCCGTACACGCTGATGGCCGGCTTCGCGCTCGACCTGCACCTGTACTGGATGGGCAAGGCGAGCCTGTTCCGCGCACCCTGGGGCCCGGTGATGCGCTGGCTCGGCGGCATCGCGGTGGATCGCAGCCGCAGCAACAACCTGGTGGCCGACACCGCCCGGGCGCTGCGCGAGGCCGACGGACCGCTGCAGATGGTCGTGCCGCCGGAGGGCACCCGCGGCAGGACACGCCACTGGAAGACCGGCTTCTACTACATCGCGCTCGAGGCGAAGGTGCCGATCGTGCTCGCCTTCATGGACTACCACCGCAAGGTGGCCGGGCTCGGCCCGATCTTCGTGCCCACCGGCGACGTCGAGCGCGACATGGCCGAGATCAAGCGGTTCTACTCGGGCGTGAAGGGGCGCAACGCGGATCAGTTCGACAGCGACTGACCGAAGGCGTCACGCAGGCGACCCCGAACGCCGCGAGGCGCGATCGCGACGGGTCGGGTCGGGCAGCCTCGGTACGGACGGAGCGTCGATCCGGTGCCTGACGACTCCGGAGGGGTGCCCGCGGCCACGGCCACGCTAGCCCAGCACCTCCCGCGCCAGGATCTCCCGCTGGATCTCCGACGACCCGCCGAAGATCGTGTACGCCCGGGCGTTCAGGTACTGCGCGACCAGCGGCCGCGCGTCGTCGTCCAGGCCGCTGGCCGGCATCGCCTCGGGCATCGGGCGCGTGTGTTCCCAGGCGAGGGCGTCGGCGCCCAGCACCCGCACGCCCAGCTTCGTGATCGCCTGCTGGATCTCGCTCCAGCGCAGCTTCAGCATCGACGACACCAGCCCGCCGGGGTTCTGGCCGACGCGCATCGTCGCCATCACGCGCAGTTCGGTCGCCTCGAGCGCGTCCACGTCGACCTCCACCGCCGAGATCGCGAGCGCGAGATCGGGGTCGGCGAGCAGCCCGCGGCGCTCGGCGAGCGCCACCGTGCGCTCCAGCGCCGCCCGCAGCCGCGCGGCCGCGATCGCGCCGCCGCGCTCGAACTCCAGCAGGTACTTGGCCACGGTCCAGCCCTGCCCTTCCTCGCCCACGCGGTCCGACACCGGCACGCGCACGCCGTCGAAGAACACCTGGTTCACCTCGTGGTCGCCGCTCGCGCTGCGGATCGGGCGGACCGTGATGCCCGGCGTCTCCATGTCGATCAGCAGGAAGCTGATGCCGTCCTGCTTGCGGCCGGTCTCGGATCCGGTGCGGACCAGCGCGAACATCCGGTTCGCGTGGTGGGCGTGCGTGGTCCAGATCTTCGTGCCGTCGACGACGTAGTGGTCGCCGTCGCGGACCGCGCGGGTGGCGAGCGACGCGAGGTCCGAGCCCGAGCCGGGCTCGGAGTAGCCCTGGCACCAGTAGTCGTCGCCCGACAGGATCCGCGGCAGGTAGAAGGCCTGCTGCGCGGGCGTGCCGAAGCGCATGATCACCGGGCCCGCCATGCGCAGGCCCATCGGCGACAGCGAGGGCGCGCCGGCGCGGGACAGCTCGGTCTCGAAGATCCAGCGGCGGACCACCGGCCAGCCGCAGCCGCCGTGCTCCACCGGCCACGCGGGCGCGACCCAGCCGCGCTCGAAGAGCGCGCGGTGCCAGCGCAGGCAGGCGTCGACCTCGCTGAACACCGAGGTGTTGAGGCGCGTGGCGCGGACCAGGTCGGGCGTCAGCCGGTCGCGCAGGAATGTGCGGACCTCGTCGCGGAACGCGAGGTCGTCGTCGTCGAGCAGCGGGGTCATCGCAGGGTCTCCGTCGCGTGAAGCGGCGCGGCGAGGCGGGGCGACACGGCGCGCAGTGCCGCGTGGCGGCGCAGGTGCGTCTCCGGCGAGCCGAACGTCGCGTCGAGCGCGAGCTGCCGCTTCAGGTGCCGCGAGACGCGCAGCTCGTCGGTCACGCCCATGCCGCCGTGCAGCTGGATCGCCTCCTCGGCCGTGCGGCG
>JBAXJZ010000476.1:0-3698 GCA_037137595.1 Burkholderiales bacterium
CAGACCCGCGGGCCGGGCTCGCCGGCCGGCGGCGCGTCGTCGCGGCCCGTCGCCGCGGCGCCGGCCCACGCGAGGCCGAGGCCGAAGGCCAGGGCCGCCGACGCGGCACGGGTCGTCCGTCCCATGCGCGCGAGCTTACGCCCTCGCCCGCCGTCAACGGGCCCCGGCGGCGCCCGGCGCCCGCCCCGATCGACCGGCCCCCGTGACCGCGACGATCAGTCCGGCCATCACCACCACGAGGCCGACCGTCTCGGACACGCTGGGCACGTGCCCCAGCACCGGCCAGGCCATCATCGCGGCGAGCCCCGGCGCGAGCGCGGGAAACACCGCGGCGCGCGACGGCCCGAGCAGCCGCACCATCGTCGCGTAGGTGAACAGCGTCCCGGCCCCGGCGATCGCGCCCTGCACCAGCACCTCGGTCCACAGCACCGACGCCGGCACGGCGAGCAGCCGCTCGCCGCCGGTGGTCCACAGGTAGGCGGGGACGTAGGTGACGAGCGCGGAGGCCGAGATCACCGCGGTGGCGAGCAACGGGTCGAGCCGCTCGCGGCGCAGCACGATGCCGAAGCCCGCCCACAGCGTGCCCGCGGCGACGAACATCGCGTCGCCGAGCGCGGCGCGTGCGGTGAAGCTCGAGGCCTCCAGCCCCGACAGCAGCGCGAGCCCGGCGAGCACCGCGCCGATGCCGGCCGCCTTGCGCCGGGTGATCGCATCGCCGAGCACCACCGCCGACAGCACGAGGCCCGCGACGCTCATCGCCGCGAACGGGAAGACGGTGGCATGGCTGGTCGGCGCGAACTGCAGCGCGCCGAACATCAGCAGGCCGAAGGGCGTGCCGGCGAAGACGGCCACCGCGAGCCACGCGCGCCTGCGCGCGGCGAAGCCCGCGGCATCCCGGCGCAGCGCCGCGACCAGCAGCGGCAGCGTCAGCAGGCCGGCCACGCCGAAGCGCAGCGCGGTCAGGTCCGGCGACTGCAGGCCGCGGACGATGCCCCACCGCGCGAACACGGTGTAGAGGGCGCCGATGCTCGCGGCCAGCAGGCCGACGGCGATGCCGGCGGCGAGCCGCGGCGCCTCGGGAGACGCCGGCACGGGCAGGACGGCGGGAGCGGTGCTCATGGCGGGTCTCCGATGAGGTCCTGGGGCGGCGCTCAGAGTGCCGGGGCCTTGGGGAAGTCCACCGGCACCTGGGTGACGGCGTGCAGGTAGTTGCTGACGATCTTGTCGCCGACCACCACCACCGCGTCGACCAGGTTCTCGCGGGTCCAGCCGGCGGCGAGGAAGACCTCGACACGCATCGGATCGACGTGGCCGCGCTCGACCGCGATCCAGCGGACCAGCTTCACCAGCGCGTCGAGCTTCGGATCCCAGGCCGCGCCGCCGCGGCGGATGTCGAGGATCTGCTCGGGCGTGAAGCCCACCATGCCGCCGATCACGGTGTGCGCGGCGAGGCAGTACTCGCAGGCGTTGACCTGGCTCACCACCAGGTTGATCGCCTCGCGCGCCTTCGCCGGCAGGCTGCTCTTCGCGTTCTGCAGCGCGAGGTAGGTGCCCAGCGCGTTCTCGGACAGCGCGAAGGTGGCGTAGAGGTTCGGGACGCGGCCCAGGTGCTTCTTCAGCTGGTCGAAGATCGCCTGGTTGGCGGGGGTGACGTCGTCGCGGGTGGGGACGGTGATCAGGCTCATGGCGGGCTCCTTCGGTCGGGGGTTGGAGGCGTCGGTGACGCCGTGGGAGCAGTCTCGTTCCGTCCGATCCGTCGCACTAGACCGTCCGCAGACGTAACATCCATTCCGTTCAGGAATTTATGGGAGGCGGGCGATGGACCGGCTGCGGGCGATGCAGGCGTTCGTGCGGGTGGTGGAGAGCGGCAGCTTCTCGGCCGTGGCCCGCGAGTCGGGCACCACGCAGGGGGCGATCAGCAAGCAGGTGGCGGCGCTCGAGGCCGCGCTCGGCGCGCGGCTGCTGAACCGCACCACACGCTCGCTCGCGCTCACCGACGAGGGCGAGCGCTACTTCGAGCAGGCGCAGCGCCTGGTGGGCGAGATCGCCGAGGCCGAGAGCCTGGTGCGCACCGGGCACCGGCAGCTGAGCGGCGCGCTGCGGGTCGCGGCCGCGGTGGGCTTCGGGCGGATCAAGGTCTTCCCGCTGGTGCGCGACTTCGTCGCCGCGCATCCGGATCTGACGGTGGACCTGCGGCTCGCCGACGGCTTCGTCGACCTCGTCGAGCAGGGGATCGACATCGCGCTGCGGGTGGGCGAACTGCGCGACAGCTCGCTCGTCGCACGGCGCATCGGGCTCACGCGCCGCCACCTCGTCGCGCACCGCGACCTGGTAGCGCGGATGAAGCGCCGCGGCCCGAAGCCGCCGCGGCATCCGCAGGACCTGCTGCGGCACGACTGCATCGTCTACACCGAGCTCTCCACGCGCAACGCGTGGACCTTCGTCGCCGGCGAAGGCGCGTCGGACCCGCCGGGCACCGAACAGGTCGTGCGGGTGCGGGGATCGTTCTCGACCAACAGCAGCGAGGTGATCCGCGCCTCGGTGCTGGCCGGGATGGGCATCGCCTACTCGCCCGACTGGCTGTTCGAGGCGGAGCGCGCGAGCGGCGAGGTGGTGACGCTGATGCCGGGCTGGCACGCGCCCTCGCTGCCGATCCACCTGGTGAGCCCGGCGCAGCGGATGCGCGCGGCGAAGGTTCGCGCGTTCGCCGAGCATGCGGCGCGGGCGTTCGAGGCGGACGCGGCCCGTTGAAGGCCGCGTGCCGCGGCGAGCGCGAGCAGGGCGGCGGGCTCGGCCGTCCGCCCCCGTGTGCACACGCCGCCCGAACTCAGGGGCGCGGCGCGTTCCCGTGCCGCGGGTCGATGCCCTCGGCCACGTTGATCACGTAGTCGCCGAAGCCCTCGGCATGATCCGCCACGCGCTCGATCGACTGCACGACGAGGATGAGGTCGAACATCTGCTCGACCCGCCGCGACGGGACCGGCGAATGCATCGCGGCCAGGCGGGTCGCGAGCTCGGCGACCAGGGCGTCGCGGTCGGCGTCGACCTCGTCGTCGGCGCGGGCGAGCGCGGCGGCGGCCGATGCGTCGCGGTCGCGGTAGGCGACGGTGGCCTGATCGACCATCCGCGCCGCGCGTTCGGCCATCTGCGCGATCCGCTCGAGGATCGCATCGTCCGCCGCGCCGACCGAGGCGACGCGCGTCGCCATCTTCTTGGATTCATCGCCGATCCGCTCGAGGTCGCCGACCGCGTGCAGCGCGCCGATCACCTCACGCAGGTCGATCGCGGTCGGCTGGTGCCGCGCGATCACGCGGCTGCACGCCGCGTCCAGGCTGACCTGCAGCACGTTCAGCTCCCGCTCGTCGGCCATCACCTGCGCGGCGAGCCCGAGGTCGGCAGCGAGCAGCGCGCGCGTCGCGCGCCGGAACTGCAGCGCGGCCAGCTCGGCCATCGCGAGCACGCCGGACCGCAGCGCGAAGAGATCGGCGTCGAACGAGACGCGGGTGTGGAGGCGATCGGGCAACGGGGACTCCGGCGGAGGCGGGCGCGGTTCAGTAGCGCTGCGGGACGAACATCTCGGACGGCACCGGCCGCCGCGCGTAGTCGGCGTGGCGGGTCCGCTCGGGCAGTTCCACCTGCGGCTTCACCACCTCCTCGTACGGCATCCGCGACAGCAGGTGCGCGATGCAGTTCAGCCG
>JBAXJZ010000477.1:0-3696 GCA_037137595.1 Burkholderiales bacterium
GCGATCGCGTCGCCGGCACGGGCCCAGTGGCTGGTCGACGGCGACCAGTTCCGGCTGTCGTACGGCCCCTCGGCCTACCACTTCAGCGGCTCGGACGGCCACGTCCGCTACAACCACCTGGTGTCGGGCGAGCTGCTGACCCGTCGCTGGACGGTCTGGGGCGCGGCCCGCGGCTTCGCCGGCCTCGCGCTGTTCGACAACTCGTTCGGCCAGTTCTCGCAGTACGTCTACGTCGGTCAGGAATGGGACCTCGGCCGCTGGGCCGGCGGCACCTGGTACGCCAACGTCACCGGCGGCCTGCTGCACGGCTACAAGGGCGAGCACAAGGACAAGATCCCGTTCAACTCGGCGGGGATCGCGCCGGTGATCATCCCGAACGTCGGCTGGCGGTACGGACGCTTCTCGCTCGGCACGTCGGTGCTGGGCACCAACGGCTTCCTCTTCACGGCGA
Source organism: Burkholderiales bacterium (assembly GCA_037137595.1). Taxonomy (GTDB): domain Bacteria; phylum Pseudomonadota; class Gammaproteobacteria; order Burkholderiales; family Burkholderiaceae_E; genus UBA4615. Next base: position 452 of record JBAXJZ010000477.1, read on the forward strand.
GCTGGAACTTCGATCTCAAGCCGTGAGGCGCGCCGCGCGCCCGGTCAGAACTCGACGGTGACCGTGACGGTGCCGTCGGCGTCGGACACGGTCGTGCGGGCCGGCGGCGCCGTGTCGGTCGGCGACGGCGGCGCGGCGGGACCGCTCGAGGCACGCACCCGCCATGCCGTGCCGTCGGCGCAGTCGACCGACACCCAGCGCGCCGGATCGGCGGGCAGCGTCGAGCGCGTCCAGGTGCCGGCCGTGCCGATGCTGCGGCAGGACGACACGATCGTCGCGGTGACGGGGAACTGCGCGCCGGTGCGGCCGGCCTGCATCGGATCGACCCAGGCCAGCCCGAACAGGAACGCGCAGCGGCGCAGGCGCCGCATCCGGACCTCCGGGGAGTGATCCCCCGGTTATCGGCCGGGACGCGCGAGACCTGAGCGCCGCGCGCCTGCGCTCAGAACTCCAGCGTCAGCACCAGCGTGTCGGCGTAGGGTCCGGGCGCGACGTTCTGTCGCGGGAACAGGCGGCCGTGGATCGCGTGGACCCGGTTCACCGGCCGGTGGTGCGCCAGCCGGAACGCCTCGCCCACCACCTGGCTGCCGCCGTTGCCGTCGCCCCAGACGAGGCTGCGCGCCGGATTCACGTACAGGTTGTAGTCGAGGCTCCACGGACCGTTGCCGCGCATCCGGCGCGCGGCGAAGCTGCCGCTGCCTCCGGTGCCCAGCCGCACGGTGTAGGCCACCAGCGAGCCGGGCGTGCCGCTGCAGCTGACCAGCACGGTGCCCATCGAGTCGAGCGGCACCGGCGAGAACGGATCGTAGGCGCCGAACGCGAGCCCCGAGGGCTGCACGGTGCAGCTCGCGGCGGACAGCGGGCCGGCGGCGAGCGCCAGCAGCGCAGCGGCGACCAGGCGCGGCGCGTTCATCGCGTCACGCCCTTGCAGACGAGGGGGCCGATCCGGGGCATCACCGCCGCATTCTGCCCGGGATCCACGGCGAGGACGCAGCGGCCGCCGTTCCAGCTCGCGGTCAGCTCGCGCGGACCGTCGAGACCCGTCACGTAGGCCTCGCCGCGGTAGGCCACGGTGAAGACCTCGTCGACCCCCGAGAGCCGGACCTCGGTACCCACCGGCATCGGCCCGCCGTCCTCCAGCACCAGCGACACCAGGGCGCCGGCGCTGCGCTTGACCGGGAAGCGCAGCAGCGCCGCGCTGCGCGCGTAGGGCACGGCGATCAGCTCGGTCGCGTCGATCGTGGTGTCGATCGGCAGGTCGCCGGTGTCGATGCGGACCGGGTTCGCCAGGTAGGGCAGCAGCCGCGGCACCAGCGCCCAGCCGTCCTCGTCGGTCCGCGCCACCAGCTGGTTGTTGACCAGCACGCCGACGTTCCCGAACCCGGGCACGTGGACCACGCCGAACGAGTCCCCGAGCCGACGACCCGGGAACATCCGGCCGTCCACCGACGCGATCGAGCCGCTGGCGCCGGCGCGCAGCGCCTCGACGCCGCCGGCGCGGCCCAGCTCGGCGGTGAAGGTGCCGACGTCGTTCTGCCAGGACGCGCCCGCCTCCACCCGCGAGCCGGACGCGCCCTCGGCCGCGAGCACGCGCCAGCCCGCGCCGGTGCCCTGAGGCAGGTTGCGCTGGATCTGGACCTGGCTGCGCGGGTCGGTCGCCGGGCCGGAGACGCTGGCCGACGCGGAGGTCCGGCCGTCGAGCGCGGTGACCAGCGAGAGCGTGAACGCGTGGCTCGGCTCGGGCGAGGTGGTCCGGTAGCCGGTCATCACCAGGGCGGCCGTGCGGCCGAGGTTCACGCTCCAGCTGACCGACGCGATCTCCGCGCCGGCCCGGTCCCGGTAGTCCTGCCGGACGTAGGACAGGCCCACCGAGCCGGCCGCGCCCATCGCCACGCCGACGTTGCCCGAGACCAGGCGCATCGGCGCCGGCGATGCGAGCGATTGGCCGATCTGCGTGAAGTCCTCGGTCGCCCACTGGCCGCGCAGACCGAAGCTCAGGCCGTCGCGCGACAGGCGCTCCCAGCCGAACGCGCCCAGCGCGCCGCCGCCTCGCGGGCCGTCGCTCGCGGCCGCCGCCGCGGTGAGCACGCCCAGACGGTTCACCGCCAGGCTCGCGCCCGCCCCCGCGGTCCGCGCGTCCGCGCTCGCCTCGGCGCGCAGCTCCGCGGTCAGCGCGTCGGTGATCCCCTGCCGGCGCTGCCAGGCACCGATCGCACGGCCGTAGTCGTTGCTCTCGATCCCGTAGTTCTCGCGGACCGCACCGAGCTCGTAGGACTCGTCGACGAGGCCGGCCTTCAGCAGCTGGCCGCTCGCGTAGTACGGCAGGGTCACGACCTGCTCCCGGCCCAGCATGTCGCGCGTGACCAGCCGCACCTCGCCCTGGCCGGTGATCACCGGCAGGTTGGTGATGCGGAACGGCCCGGGCTGCACCGCGGTGCTCTGGCGCAGCAGGCCGTCGATGTACAGGTCGGTGACGGTGGGCAGCGCCGCCTCGCCGCGCAGGCCGGGAAGCGGGAAGGTCACGTAGGAGGGGTTGGTCGCGAAGTTCGTGGTCCACCGGACGCCGCCGTAACGCACCGGGCGGCCCCAGTAGCCGGAGGCGCCGATGGTGTCGCCGATCACCAGCGTGCGCATCCGGTCCGGCATGTCGATCGTCCAGCTGGTGTCCAGGCGGATGCGGCGGGACTGCTCGGCGGCGCCGTGATCCTGCAGCAGGAACCCCGCGACGCCGACGCCGTTCGGGCCGAAGACGCCCAGGTCGATCTGAGCGCTGGTGGACTGGGTCGCGGGGACCAGGTCGCCGCCGGTGGTGCGCGAGTGGAACAGGTCGTAGTTGACGTAGAAGCCGGGGGCCGCCGGCACGGGACGGGCGACCGGCACCGCCATCGCCTGGACCTCGGTGGTGGTGAACGCCGCCGCCGGCGCGTCGACCACCAGCGCCTGCGCGACCGGGTCGACCTTCACCTCGATGCCCTCGAAGGCGTCGAGCGGCAGGTGCGGCTCGCCGAGCATCGTCTGCGGCTCGACGCCGGCCGGCAGGCGCAGCCGCCAGGCGAGCAGGTCGTCGCGGCGGACCAGCAGCCGGTCGCCGGGAAGGCGGACCAGCCGGGCCGCGCCCACGAGTTCGCCGTTGAGCGTGACCTCGTAGAGCACCACCGACGGGCCGGCGGGCGCGGCGGCGGGCGGGGTCGGCCCGGCGGCGGGCGGGAAGGCGGCGGCGGGGATGCCGATGGGGGTGCCGGGGG
>JBAXJZ010000478.1:0-3686 GCA_037137595.1 Burkholderiales bacterium
GACGCGTCCGCCGACGCGCTCGTCGTGGCCCGCGCGAACGCCGCCGCGCTCGGCGCGGCCGACCGCGTGGCCTTCGCGCACGGCGACTGGTGGGGCGCGCTGCCCGCCGGCGCCGCGCCGTTCCACGCGGTCGTCTCGAACCCGCCCTACATCGCGGCCACCGACCCGCACCTGGGCTCGCCCGCGCTGCGGCACGAGCCCGAGGCGGCGCTCGCATCGGGCCCCGAGGGACTGGACGCGATCGACGTCATCGTCGCCGGCGCGCCGACCCGGCTCGAGCCCGGCGGCTGGCTGCTGATCGAGCACGGCCGCGACCAGGGCGAGGCGGTGCGCGCCCGCATGGCCCGCGCCGGTTTCGAGGGGGTCGCCACGCTGCCCGACCTGCAGGGTCTGGACCGCGTGAGCCTCGGCCGACATCCGGCCTGACCCCGGGCCGCGCCGGGTCTTCGGCGCCTGCTAGACTTCCCCGATCACGGGCGGACGCGCCCGCCACCCCTGACGAGCGACACCATGGACGCCAAGGACTTCATCCAGCAGACCGTCACCGACCACCCGATCGTGCTCTTCATGAAGGGCACGGCCCAGTTCCCGCAGTGCGGCTTCTCCGGCCGCACGGTGCAGGTGCTGAAGGCCTGCGGCGTGAAGAACATGGTCACGGTCAACGTGCTGGAGGACGACGAGGTCCGCCAGGCGATCAAGGACTTCTCGAACTGGCCGACGATCCCGCAGCTCTACATCAAGGGCGAGTTCATCGGCGGCGCCGACATCGTCACCGAGATGTTCCAGTCGGGCGAACTGCAGAAGCTGATCCCGACCGACACGCCGCAGGCCTGATCGGTCGGACGCGGCGGGCCGCGGTCCCGCCGCGCCCCGGTGCGCGCCGCCTCAGGCGCGCTTGGACCCCGGTCCGTCGATCGACGGCCAGCGCACGTACGCGAACACCCACAGCGCGACGATGCTGACCGGCGGCACCAGCACCAGCAGCACCCACCACGGCGAGAAGCCCGCGCGCCGCAGCACCCGGCCGATCATCCACATCGGCACCACCAGCGGCACCAGCACCAGCACCGTCCAGATCGACGGCGTCTCGACGAGCCCGCGCAGGGCCGCGATCCACTGATCGAGCAGCGACATCTCAGCGGCCCTCCGCCAGCGGCGTGCCGGCCGGGTCCGCGTCGCCCGCGGCCGCCCGGTTCCGTTCGGCCGGCCAGTGGCCGAAGGCGAGGATGCCGATCATGACGAGGATGCCGACCGGGGGGATGGCGAAGAACAGCAGGCACAGCCACGGGTCGCGCCCGGTCCGCCGGAACACCCGCCACAGCGGGATCATCATCAGCACGGTCACCAGCAGCGCGTTCGCCACCGTGACCCACACCTCGCCTTCCATCGTTTCCCCGGCCCGCGGCCCGCGTTCGTGTCGATCCGGCGGGGCGCCGCGTCGCGCGGGGCGGGCCGGATCGGGGCGCCCGCGGTCGTGCCGCGCGCCCGGACGCTATTTCACCATCGTTGCGCCGCGAAGACCATCGCGCTCGCGGCCGCCGCGCACGTTCAGATCGGATGGATCACCGAATTGAGGATGTTCTCCGAGTCGAAGACCGCGCGCTTGGCCGCGAAGCGCAGCAGGCCGTCGGACGGATCGCGGATCACGCGGTCGAGGTAGCGGCCGGCGTTGAACACCTCGCTCGGCTGGTGGACGCGCGTGCGGAACACCGCATAGGCGGCCTGCACCCGGATGCCCGTCTCGTCCGCCGACAGCACGCGCAGCGGGCCGATCACGTGCCGCTGGTAGTACGGCGCGTGGAACAGGGTCTTCGTGATCCCGTAGATCCGGTCGCGCAGCATGCCCTTGCTCTCGAAGGCCAGCGTGGCGAGCGGCAGGCCGCGGTCGAAGTTCTCGCGCGGCTGCAGCAGGTAGCTGCAGTCGTCGGCGAACAGATCGATCCAGTCGTCGTAGCGGGCCTCGTCGAGCGCCGCCGCATAGTCGGCGTAGAGCGCGTCGAGCTCGGCGCGAAGCGCGGGGTCGACGCGAAGGCCGCGGGCCTCGCGGCGGTCGGTGGCGGCGGCGCCGCGGCCGTCGTCGGACACGAGGGGGGCGTTCATTCGGCGATGACCTTCTGCCAGTACGCGTGCATCCCGCGGATCAGCGTCTCGGTGACCATGTGGTCGGTGGGTGCGACGTCCAGGCCGCCGAGGCGGCTCACGGTCCGCGCGTCCGGATGCTGGGCGAAGCCCTGCTGCGACATCTCGATGACCTCGCCGTCGTCGGCCGACACGAAGCCCGCGGGCCCGAAGAGGTTCGCCTGGCGCAGCCTCCGGCGGGTCATCTCGGGCGAGTCGTCGGCGAAGCCGAAATGGGTCCAGACGAAGTCGAACTCGCCGGGGCCGCGGGGCACGATGTGCCGCGTGGACAGCGAGTTCACCTGCTGCTGGACGATCAGCGACGGGAACAGCGTGATCATCGTGACCGTCGGCCCCTTCCACCAGGGCTCGGGCACCACGTCGAGCAGGCGGTCGTCGTGCAGCGCCATGTCCTGCCGGAAGCTGGTCACGCCCTGGGTGACCGCACCCGCGCCGCCCTCGTTGCGGCGCGAGATCATCACCGCGTGCCGGCCGTGCGCGTCCATCACCATCTGCGAGCGCTGGTCGGCGCGCCACAGGCCGAAGGTCACGAACCAGGTGTGCAGCAGGCCCGGGTGGTAGGGGTCCTTGATGTTTTCCTGCATCAGCTTCCAGTTGCCGGGAATGCGCTGGCGCGAGTAGCCGAGGATGGTGAGCTTGCGGCCATTGAAGGCACGCTCGAACCAGGGGCGTACCTCGCCAAGATACGAGTCGAAATCCTCGACCGAGTGGTCGAAGGAGGCGAACACCACGCCGCCCTTTTCGGCCACCTTCAGTTTGGTCAGGCCATGGTCCTCGGTGCGAAAGCCGGGCGGCATGCCGCCGTTGACACGGCCGTCCTGGCGCACGCCACGGCGGAACGGCAGGCCAACCAGGTTGCCCTTGAGGTCGTAGTTCCACTGGTGGTACGGGCAGATGAAGTCGCGGCGGTTGCCGAAGTTCTGCTCGCAGAAGGCCACGCCGCGGTGCGCGCAGTGGTTCTCCACCACGTTGATGGCGCCATCGGCGTCGCGCACCATGATGACCTGGCGCTCGCCGACGAAGGTGCGCTTGAAATCGCCATGGTTGGGAATCTCGGCCGCGAGGCCCACGTAGCAGCAGTGGCCCTTGTAGAACAGACGTTCGAGTTCCTCCTTGTAGAGGGCCTCGTCGGTGTAGACGCGGTAAGGGACGCGGGAGTCGCCTGAGGTATGCCAGGCGAGCGGCGCGGCGGGCGCGAAGGCGGGGTCGGGGGCGTTCATGGCGTGTCTCCTGCGTTTTGGCTGGGCCTGATGCGGTGCGGGTGTGTCCGGGCTCCAGCCTGTTGAGGGCAGGAGGGTAACCCTTGCGAGGGTCGGACGGCAATCACCCCGGTGAATATGCGGTATTTTTATGGCGTTTGCCTTTTCAGCTTACAGGACCGCTCGCATGGACCTCGCCCGATTCGATCTCAACCTGCTGCGGGTGTTCGAGGCCCTGCATGTGCATCGCAACACCTCGCTGGCGGCCGAGGCGTTGGGTGTGACCCAGCCGGCGGTCTCCAACGCCCTGCGCCGCCTGCGGCGCGAAACCGGGGATGAACTGTTCAT
>JBAXJZ010000479.1:0-3681 GCA_037137595.1 Burkholderiales bacterium
CACCTCGGCCGCTTCCCCGGCAGCGACGTCGTCTGGATCGGCCCGTCCGAGCCGCCGGACCGCGGCCTGCCGGCGCTCAACGCCGCGCTGCGCCGCGCCTGCGCCGACGTGCCCACGCGCCGGCCGGTGGGCGGCTTCTCGCCGCACGTGACGCTGCTGCGCAGCGCGCCGCGCGACGGCGTGCCGCCGGAAGACCCGGTCGGTCCGTGGCGGTGGACCGCGGACCGCTTCGTGCTGATGCGCACGGACCCATCGCCCGAGGGGAGGGTCTACACGACGCTGGCGGAGTGGCGGCTGCGGGCGGATACGGCCTGAGCCGCGCCGCCCGCTACAGCGCCCCCACCGCCCGCCGCCTGCGCTCCATCATCCGCCAGATGAACGGCGTGAAGATCAGCTGCATCGCCAGCTCCATCTTCCCGCCCGGCACCACGATGGTGTTCGGCCGCGACATCCACGAGTCGTGGATCATGTTCAGCAGGTAGGGGAAGTCGATCCCCTTCGGGTTCGCGAAGCGGATCACCACCATGCTCTCGTCGGCCGACGGGATGTCGCGCGCGATGAACGGGTTCGAGGTGTCCACCACCGGCACGCGCTGGAAGTTCACGTGGGTGTGCGCGAACTGCGGGACGATGTAGTGCACGTAGTCGGGCATCCGGCGCAGGATGGTGTCGGTCACCGCCTCGGCCGAGTAGCCGCGCACGTGCTTGTCGCGCCAGAGCTTCTGGATCCACTCGAGGTTGATCACCGGCACCACGCCGATCAGCAGGTCCGGGTGCCGCGCGATGTTCACCTCGTCGGTCACCACCGCGCCGTGCAGGCCCTCGTAGAACAGCAGGTCGGTGTCGCCCGGCAGGTCCTCCCAGGCGGTGAAGGTGCCCGGCTCCTGCCTGTACGGCTCGGCCTCGACCGGGTCGTGCAGGTACTTGCGGATCCGCCCGGTGCCGCGCTCGCCGTAGTGTCGGAACAGCGCCTCGAGCTCGGCGAACAGGTTGTTGTCCGGGCCGAAGTGGCTGAAGTGCCGGTTGCCCTCGCGCTCGGCCTCGGCCTGGCGCTTGCGCATCTCCTTGCGGTCGTAGCGGTGGAAGCTGTCGCCCTCGACGATGCCGGCCTTCACGTTCTCCCGGCGGAAGATGTTCTGGAAGGTGCGGGTCACCGACGAGGTGCCCGCGCCGGACGAGCCGGTGATCGAGATGATGGGGTGGCGCTCGGACATGGCGGCGGTGTCGTGCGTGGGGGAGGAGGGCGCCGCGGGCGGCGGCGGTCGGTCGTGTCGATCAGTCCCTGAAGAGGCCGCGCTCGGCGAACAGCGGCGTCTCGGTCGCGCGCAGCGACGGATCCGTGTGGTAGCGCTCGATCCGCTCGACCTCGTCGCGCGAACCGAACACGAAGCCGATCCGCTGGTGCAGCGCGGTCGGCGTCACGCCCAGCACCGGCTGCCGCCCGGTGCTCGCGCGCCCGCCCGCCTGCTCGATCACGAAGCCGATCGGGTTCGCCTCGTAGAGCAGCCGCAACCGGCCGTTCGACGACGCGTCGCGGGTGTCGCGCGGATAGAGGAACACGCCGCCGCGCATCACGATCCGGTGCGCCTCGGCGACCAGGCTCGCGATCCAGCGCATGTTGAAGTCCTTGCCGCGCGGGCCGGTGCGGCCGGCGAGGCACTCGTCGACGTAGCGCTTCACCGGCGGCTCCCAGAAGCGCGCGTTCGACGAGTTGATCGCGAACTCGTGCGTGGCGGGCTTCACCGCGAGCTTCGGATGCGTGAGCACGAACTCGCCGAGGTCGGGGTTCAGCGTGAAGGCGGCCGCGCCGTTGCCCACCGACAGCACCAGCATCGTCGCCGGGCCGTAGATCGCGTAGCCGGCGGCGACCTGGGTCGTGCCGGGCTGCAGGAAGTCGGCCTCGACCACGTCGCGGCCCGAGGCGATCACGTCGGCCGGCGCGCGCAGGATCGAGAAGATGCTGCCCACCGCGACGTTGACGTCGACGTTCGACGAGCCGTCGAGCGGATCGAAGAGCAGCAGGTACTTGCCGCGCGGATACGCGGCCGGGATCTGCGCGGGATGGGCGAGCTCCTCGGACGCGAGGCCGGCGAGCTGGCCGCTCCACTCGTTCATCCGCAGGAAGATCTCGTTCGACAGCAGGTCGAGCGGCTGCTGGACCTCGCCCTGCACGTTGGTCTCGCCGCCCGTCGGGGCGTCGACCAGCGGACCGAAGCCCACGCGCCGCGCGATCGCCTTGCAGGCGAGCGCCACGTCGAGCAGCAGCGCGTTCAGGTCGCCGCTCGCCTCGGGGAATCGCCGCCGCTCCTCGATGAGGTAGCGGGTCAGCGTCCAGCGTCCGGTCAGGGGCATCCGCGTCTCCGGTGGGGCGGTCGGGATCTCGGCACGGGGGGAGACGTCAGGCGGCGACCGCGGAGCGCCATTCGACGAGCTGGTCCACGCGGACGTCGAGCAGCGAGGGCATCACGCGCAGCGCGCCGCGGAAGTCCTGGTGCTGCGTGAAGTGCGAGGGCGTGACGATCGTGGGCAGGCCGGCGGCGAGCGAGGCGCGCAGCCCGGTGATCGAGTCCTCGAAGGCCACGCAGGCCTCGGCGGGCAGGCCGAGCCGGTCGAGCGCCTGCGTGTAGACCTGCGGGTCGGGCTTGCGGCGCGGCGCGGTCTCGGCGTCCTCGACGATCTCGAAGAACTCGCGGCGCCAGTCGCGGCCGAGGTTCGAGGTCATCAGCGCGTCGATGTTGGCGGGCGAGGTGGTGGTGGCGATCGCCAGGCGCAGTCCGCGCGCACGCGCCTCGCGCAGCAGCCGCTCGACGCCCTCGCGCAGCGGGATCTCGCCGCGGTAGACGATGTCGGTGTAGATCGCCGTCTTCGCCTCGTGCAGTGCCAGCACCTCGGGCGTGCGGTGGCTCCACTCGGGATCGCCCTCGGCGCGGTGCGAGCGCTGCCAGTGCGCGATCCGCTCCTTGCCGCCGGCGATCGCCAGCAGCCGGCGGTAGGTGGGCGCGTCCCAGCGCCAGTCGAGGCCGGCGCGGGCGAACGCCTCGTTGAAGGCGAAGCGGTGCAGGGGTTCGGTGTCGGCCAGCGTGCCGTCGACGTCGAAGACCAGTGCCTGGAGCGGGGAGGCGTTCATTCGGAGGTCTCCTGGATGGGGTGGGCGAACACGCGGCTCGCGAGGATGTCGGGCGGCTCGATCGTGGACAGGGTCCGCGCGTCGAGCTCGCGCGCGGGGTCGGCATAGAGGCGGTGCGCCTGGCGCAGCCGCACGCGGTCGAGCGCGTTGCGCACGCTGCGCGCGTTCGAGAAGCGGGGCTGGGACACGCGGTGTTCGAGGTAGGCGGCGAAGGCCTCGCGGGCGCCCTCGCCGAAGCGGTACTGCGAGGCGTCGAGCATCCGCTCGGCGATCGCCAGCAGCTCGTCGGGCGCGTAGTCGGGGAAGTCGACGTGGTGCGCGATCCGCGAGGCCATGCCGGGATTCGACGAGAAGAAGGTGTCCATCCGGTCCTTGTAGCCGGCCAGGATCACCACCAGGTCGTCGCGCCGGTTCTCCATCACCTGAAGCAGCAGCTCGATCGCCTCGACGCCGTAGTCGCGTTCGTTCTCGGGGCGGTAGAGCCAGTAGGCCTCGTCGATGAAGAGTACGCCGCCCATCGCGCGGTCGAGCACCGCCTTGGTCTTCGGCGCGGTG
>JBAXJZ010000480.1:0-3679 GCA_037137595.1 Burkholderiales bacterium
GGCACGCGGCGCGGGCGCGGGCGCGGGCGCAGGCGCGGGCGCGGGCGCGACGATCGACGACGCAGGCATACTGCGCGACGTCGACACGCCCTCCGACCCCGCATCGTGAAGCGAAGCCCCGAGCCCGTCGCCTACCGCATCGTCCCCGCCGACCCGCACGCTCACCTGTTCGAGGTGACGCTGACGGTGGCCGAGCCCGCGGCCGACGGCCAGCGCCTCGCGCTGCCGGCGTGGATCCCCGGCAGCTACATGATCCGGGAGTTCGCGCGGCACATCGTCGCGCTGCGCGCGCGCGACGACCGCGGCCCGCTGCGGATCGACAAGGTCGACAAGCACACCTGGGTCGCGGCGCCCGCGCGCGGCGCGCTCGTCGTCGACTACACCGTCTACGCCTGGGACCTGTCGGTGCGGGCCGCGCACCTCGACGCGACCCACGCCTTCCTGAACCCCACGAGCGTCTGCCTGCGGGTCCTCGGCCAGGAGTCGCGGCCCTGTGCGGTGGAGCTCGCGCCGCCGCCGGCGGCCGTCGCGCGCGCCTGGAAGGTCGCGACCACGCTGCCCGAGGCGGGCGCGAAGCGCGGCGGCTTCGGCCGCTACCGCGCGGCCGACTACGACGCGCTCGCCGACCATCCGATCGAGATGGGCAGCTTCGCGTCGATCGCCTTCGAGGCCGGCGGCGCGACCCACGAGCTGGTGGTCACCGGCCGCACCGACGTCGACCTCGAGCGCGTCGCGCGCGACCTGCAGCCGGTCTGCGCCGCGCAGGCCGCGCTCTTCGAGCCGACCACGCGGCGCGCGCCCTTCGACCGCTACCTGTTCCTGACCACCGCGGTGGGCGACGGCTACGGCGGCCTCGAGCATCGCGACAGCACCGCGCTGCTGTGCTCGCGCAACGACCTGCCCTGGCGCGGGATGCAGGCGAGCACCGAGGGCTACCGGACCTTCCTCGGACTGGCGAGTCACGAGTACTTCCACGCCTGGCACGTCAAGCGGATCAAGCCGGCGGCGTTCGTGCCCTACGACTTCGACCGCGAGGCCTACACGCGGCTGCTGTGGATCTTCGAGGGCTTCACCTCGTACTACGACGACCTGATGCTGGTGCGCGCCGGCGCGATCACGCAGGCCGAGTACCTGAAGCAGCTCGCACGCACCGTGTCGCTGGTGCGGCGTGCACCCGGCCGTGCGGTGCAGAGCGTCGCGGCCTCGAGCTTCGACGCCTGGATCAAGTACTACCGGCAGGACGAGAACTCGCCGAACGCGATCGTCAGCTACTACGCGAAGGGTGCGCTCGTCGCGCTCGCGATCGACCTCGCGGTCCGTGCACGGACACAAGGCCGGCGTTCGCTCGACGACGTGATGCGGCTGATGTGGGACCGCTGCGGCCGCGACTTCTACACCCCCGGGTCGACGCAGCGCGGCCTCGCCGAGGACGCGTTCCCCGGCCTGCTCGCCGAGGCCACCGGCGTGTCCCTCGGCGCGCAGCTCGCGAAGTGGACCGAGGGCACGGACGAGCTGCCGCTCGCGAAGCTGCTCGCGCCCTTCGGCGTGTCGCTCGCGTTCGCGCCCGCCGACGCGACGCCCTCGCTCGGCGTCCGCACCGCGACCCGCGGTGCGGAGCTGACGATCGCCACCGCCTACACCGGCGGCGCCGCGCAGCGTGCGGGGCTGTCGGCCGGCGACGCGATCGTCGCGGTGGACGGCCTGCGCGTCGACGAGAAGTCGCTGAAGACGCTGCTCGGCCGTCGCCGCGCGGGCGAGGTGGTCGAGGTCCACGCCTTCCGTCGCGACGAGCTGGTGCGCGTCGAGGTGACGCTCGAAGCCCCCGCCGCGACCGAAGCGACGCTGGCGCTGTCGCCCCGCGAGGTGCCGCTGCGGCGCGGCTGGCTCGGCGCGCCGGTCAGATCCGCCGCTCGCGCCCGGCCCAGAACGGCTCGCGCAGCCGGCGCTTGAAGATCTTGCCGGTGTCCTCGCGCGGCAGGCCGGTGGCGAACTCGATCCGGCGCGGCACCTTGTAGTCGGCGATCCGCGCCGACAGGTGCGCCCGCACCGCGTCGGCATCGAGCGCGACGCCCGGCAGCGGTTCGATCACCGCCATCAGCTGCTCGCCGAACTCGTCGTCGGGAATGCCGAAGACCGCGCTGTCGGCGACACCGGGCACCGCGGCGAGCGCGGCCTCGATCTCGGCCGGATAGATGTTCACGCCGCCGGAGAGCACCATGTCGGCCGCGCGGTCGCACAGGTGCAGCCAGCCGTCGGCGTCGACGAAGCCGACGTCCCCGACGGTGGCGAGGCCGTCGCGGTCCATCGCCGCGCGCGCCTCGGGCAGGCCGATGTAGGTGAAGTCCGGATACGCGGGCTGCAGCGCGTAGATGCGCCCGGGCGTGCCGGGCGGGCACTCGCGGCCGTCGGCGTCGAGGATCCGCAGCGACGCGCCGGCCAGCGGCCGGCCGACCGAGCCCGGGTGCGCGAGCGCGTCCTCGGGCCCGATCGCGGTGACCCAGCCGAGCTCGCTCGCGGCGTAGGCCTCGTGGATCACCGGCCCCCACCAGTCGATCATCGCGCGCTTGGTCTGCGGCGGGCACGGCGCGCCGGTGGTCAGCACGAAACGCAGCGACGACAGGTCGTGCGCGCGGCGCTCGGCCTCGGACAGGCGCAGCAGCCGGTGCATCATCGTCGGCACGAGGTAGACGTGCGTGACGCGGTGCCGCTCGATCGCCGCGAGCAGCGCGAGGGCGTCGAACTTCGGCTCGATCCGCAGCCAGGCGCCGCGGGCGGCCGCGTACAGCGAGTAGGACGAGGGCGCGCTGTGGTAGAGCGGCGCGGCGATCAGACAGCGCGCGTCGCCGGTGATGCCGAAGACCGCCTCGAGCAGCGCCGCGTTGGCCGCGGCGAGGTCGGCGGCCCGCTCGGGGGGCGGCGGCAGGCGACGCACGCCCTTGGGCCGGCCGGTGGTGCCGGAGGTGTAGGGGACGAAGCCGCGGGCCGCGCGCGGCGGACCGGCATACCGCGGCTGCGCGGCCAGCCAGGTCTCCCACGCGACGCAGTCGGCGGGCAAGTCGAGCGCCGCGTCGTCGAGCCGGTAGGCGGCGGCGACCGAGGGCTCGGGCATCACCGCGAGCCGCGCGTCGGCACCGAGCGCCGCCGGGACGCCGGGCGCGATCCGCGCGAGCAGGTCGCGATCGGCGATCAGCGCCTTGGCGCCGCTGTCGGCGAGGATGAACCCTGCCTCCTCCGCCTTGAAGTGCCAGTTGATCGCGCAGAAGTAGGCGCCTAGCGTGCGCGCCGCGAGCATCGCCACCAGCAGCGATGGCTGGTTGCGCGACATCAGCGCGATCGTGTCGCCCTCGTCGACGCCGAGGCGCTGCAGGCCGCCGGCGGCGCGCGCGACCATGGTCTCGAGGGTCGCGGGGTCGAAGCTCTGGCGGTCGAAGGACAGGGTCGGGAACATGGCGGGCTCGCGGAGGCGCGGCCAGTGTAGGACGAGGCCGACGGCGCCGCCATGCGCCGCGACGCGGCGGCGTGCCGAAAGCCCCATCGTGCGGGCGCTCCGGACCGCGTGGACGAGTCGACTAGAATGCGCGCAGCGCGACGGCCCCGCCCCGCGCGCCCCGGCGGCCCCCGCGCCCCACCTCCCCGATGCCGCCGAGCCTCCCCGCCGCCCTGCCCCTGGCCCTGCTGC
>JBAXJZ010000481.1:0-3672 GCA_037137595.1 Burkholderiales bacterium
AGCGGATCGAGCCGGCCGCCCGCGCCGCCGCAGACCACCACCGGCACGCCCTGCGCGACGCAGTGCGCGATCAGCGCGGCCTTCGCGCGCGGCGCGTCGATCGCGTCGATCACCACGTCGGCTCCGGCCGGCACGACCGACGCGACGTTGTCGACGGTGACGAAGTCGTCGACGCGCTCGACGACGGTGTCGGGCGAGATGTCGGCGATGCGCGCCGCCATCGTGTCGACCTTGGAGGCGCCCAGCGTCGAGCCGAGCGCGTGCACCTGCCGGTTCACGTTCGACTCGGCGACGTGATCGAGGTCGATCAGCGTGAGCCGCCCGATGCCGCAGCGCGCGAGGGCCTCGGCGGCCCAGGAGCCCACGCCGCCCACGCCGACCACGACCGCGTGCGCGGCCGCGATCCGCGCGGCGCCGACCGCGCCGTACGAGCGCGCCACGCCGCCGAAGCGGCGCGACGCGGCGTCGTCACCGGGCAGCGCGCCGGCTGCGGCGTCGACGGCCGCGTCGGTCGCCGCGTCCATCGTCAGGGCAGCAGCACCGTCGAGCCGGTGGTCTTGCGGCCCTCGAGGTCACGGTGCGCCTGCGCGGCCTCGGCCAGCGGATAGCGCTGGTCGATCTCGATCTTCACCTTGCCCTTGCCGACCATGTCCATCAGGTCGTCGGCGATCTCGAGCAGGTTCTTGCGCTTCTCGGTGTGCGGCATCAGCGACGGGCGGGTGACGTAGAGCGTGCCCTTCAGCGCGGTCAGCGGCATCGGCGGCACCGGGCCCGACGCGTTGCCGAAGCTCACCATCAGCCCGTACGGCGCGAGCGAGTCGAGCGAGGCCTGGAAGGTGTCCTTGCCGACCGAGTCGTAGACCACCGGCACCATCGCGCCCTTGGTGATCTCGCGCACGCGCTCGGCGACGTTCTCCTCCTTGTAGAGGATCACGTGGTCGGCGCCCCACTTCTTCGCGAGCTCGGCCTTCTCCTTCGAGCCCGCGGTGCCGATGACGGTGACACCGAGCGCCTTCGCCCACTGCATCGCGATCAGGCCGACGCCGCCGGCGGCCGCGTGGAACAGGATGGTCTGGCCCTTCTGGAGCTTGTAGGTGCGACGGAACAGGTACTGGACCGTCATGCCCTTGAGCATCATCGCGGCGCCGGTCTCGAACGAGATCTTCTTCGGCAGCTTCACCAGGCGGTGCGCGGGCATGTTGCGCACCTCGCTGTAGGAACCCTGCGGGCCGCCGGCATAGGCGACGCGGTCGCCGGGCTTGACGTCGGTGACGCCCTCGCCGACCGCCACCACCTCGCCCGCGCCCTCGGTGCCGAGACCCGAGGGCATCGCCGACGGGTACAGGCCGCTGCGGACGTAGCAGTCGATGAAGTTCAGGCCGACGGCATGGTGCTTGACCTGCGCCTCGCCGGGGCCGGGCGCGCCGACCTCGACGTCGACGTACTGCAGGACTTCGGGACCGCCGTTTTGCGTGAAGCGGATGGCCTTGGGCATGATGTCTCCGGGATTCGCGGAAAGGATGTTCTCGGGGGTGGGGCCGCGCCGTGCGCGGCGGGCGCGTCGAGTATAGCCAGCCCCGCGGGGTGCGGCCGGCGCGGCCGGACGCTGTGGCAGGATACGGAAGGCCCCGATCCCGGCGGCCTAGACCGCGCCCCGCCCGTGACCCCCGACACCGCGCCCGCCCTCGACGTGCTCGCCCTCGGCGAGCCGATGATCGAGTTCAACCAGACCACGCCCGGTCGGCCCGAGTTCCTTCAGGGCTTCGGCGGCGACACGTCCAACGCGGCGATCGCCGCGGCCCGCAGCGGCGCGCGCGCCGGCTACTGGACCCGGCTCGGCGACGACGCCTTCGGGTCGATGCTGCGCGCGCTCTGGGCGGAAGAAGGGGTCGACGCCTCCGAGGTCGGGACCGATCCGTCCGCGCACACCGCGGTCTACTTCGTGACCCACGGCCCGCAGGGCCACGCGTTCTCCTACCTGCGCTCGGGCTCCGCCGCGAGCCGCATGGCGCCTGCGGACGTGCCGCTCGAGCTCGTGCGCCGCACGCGGATCCTGCAGGCCTCGGGTATCAGCCTCGCGATCTCGGCCAACGCCTGCGACACGGTGCTGCACGCGTTCGAGACCGCACGCGCCGCCGGCGTGCGGACCGCGTTCGACTCGAACCTGCGCCTGAAGCTGTGGCCGCTGGCGCGCGCCCGCGCGATGATCGGCGCCGCCGCCGCGCTGACCGACGTCTTCTTCCCCAGCCTCGACGACGTGACCGCGCTCTCGGGCCTGACCGACCCGGACGCGATCGTCGACTGGAGCCACCGGCTGGGCGCGGGCGCGGTGCTGCTCAAGCTGGGTGCCGAGGGCGTGCTGGCGAGCGACGGCACGCACCGCGAGCGCATCCCCGGCCACCGCGTCGACGCGGTCGACGCGACCGGGGCCGGCGACTGCTTCTGCGGCGCCTGCCTCGCGCGGCTCGCCGCCGGCGACACGCTGTGGGACGCGGCCCGCTACGCGAACGCGGCCGCCGCCCTCAGCACCACCGGCTGGGGCGCGGTCGCGCCGCTGCCGCGGCCGGAGGCGGTGCGGACGCTGATGGCCCGCGGCTGAGGGACGCCCGGGCGGGCGCCTCGTTCGCCGCGGATCGACGCGGCCGGCGGCCGCGCCGGACGGCCGCGAGGCCCGTCAGTACGTCCCCGGATACGCGCCGCCGTCCAGCAGCACGTTCTGGCCGGTGAAGTACGAGGCCTGCGCGCTGCACATGAACGCGCAGAACTCGCCGAACTCCTGCGCGGTGCCGAAGCGCTTCGCGGGGATGCCGAGCTGCCGCTGCGCGTGCACCTCGTCGAACGGCTTGCCGAGCTTCGAAGCCGTCATCTCGGTGGTCTTGCGCAGCCGGTCAGTGTCGAACTGGCCGGGCAGCAGGTTGTTGATCGTCACGCCGTGCTCGACCGTCTTGCGGGCCAGCCCGGCGACGAAGCCGGTGAGGCCGCTGCGCGCGCCGTTGGACAGCCCGAGGATGTCGATCGGCGCCTTCACCGAGCTCGACGTGATGTTGACGATCCGCCCGAAGCGCCGCGCCATCATCCCGTCCACCGTCGCCTTGATCAGCTCGATCGGGGTCAGCATGTTCGCGTCGATGGCCGCGATCCAGTGCTCGCGGGTCCAGTCGCGGAAATCGCCGGGGGGCGGCCCGCCGGCGTTGTTGACCAGGATGTCGACCTGCGGGCAGGCGGCGAGCGCCTCCGCGCGGCCGGCCTCGGTGGTGATGTCGCAGGCCACCGCCACGACCGTCACGCCGGTCTCGGCGCCGATCCGCGTCGCGGCCTCGGCCAGCGGCGCGGCGGTCCGCGCGTTGATCACCAGGTTCACGCCTTCGCCGGCCAGCGCGCGCGCGCAGCCGTAGCCCAGGCCCTTGCTCGCGCCGCACACCAGCGCCCAGCGCCCCGCGATGCCGAGGTCCATCGTGTCTCGTCTCCGTGAAGTGTCGTGGGGCCGGGCCGCGACGCGGACCCGGCCGGGGATCGGGTCAGCGCCGGCGGCCCGAGGAGCCGCCGAGCAGCGTGCCCAGCACGCCGCGGACCAGCTCGCGGCCCGCGGTGGTGGCCATCGAGCGCGCCGCGCTCTTGGCGGCGGCCTCGATCACCGAATCGCCGCGGCCGCCCTTGCCGCCGCCGCCCAGC
>JBAXJZ010000482.1:0-3651 GCA_037137595.1 Burkholderiales bacterium
CAGCGACGCCGCGTCCAGGCGCGAAAAGAGCGTGAGCTTGCGCAGCGTGGGGATGCCGCCGATGCGCGTGACGATGGCCGAAAAGGGGTTGCGCTCGGCGCTGACGGCGTCGAGGTCGTGGCGGCTCATCCTGCGGGACCCGAAGTAGAGCGGGTCCAGGCCCCAGCCGAAGAGCGGCGCCGTCGGGTCGGCCAGCCGCGCGTGCGCCTCGCGCAGCCGCTCGACCACCGCCTCGATGCTCTTCGCGCCCGGCCACACGCGACCGTCGGGGTCGGTGCGGTCGAAGAAGCCGCAGTAGACGTAGCGCCAGTAGGTGCCCTCGCCGACGTGGCTGTGGCCCTCGACGAATCCGGGCAGCAGCACCTTGTCGGCGAAGCGCTCGTCGAGGTCGAAGGGACCCCAGGTGCGCAGCGCGTCGACGTGGCCGACCGACAGCACCCGACCGTCGCGGACCGCGACGTGGGTGGCCTGCGGACGGGCCGGATCCATGGTGTGGATCCGGCGGGCGGCGTAGACGACGGTGCGCGACATGCAGGCCTCTCGGGCGGATCGGTGTTCCGGACGAACATACCGGCGAGGCGGCGTTCCGTGGAACGTGCCGTTCCGGTTTGTGAGGGAGAAGTCGGTCGCGGCGTTCCGGTGCCGCGACCGCGCGTCAGGCCTTCAGCGGCGCGAGCTCGAGCTGCGGCGACATCAGGCCCCAGACGCTGGCCTTCGCCGAGGTCGTGCGCCGGTAGCCCACCGCGTAGTTCGGCTCGATCAGGAAGGCGATCGGGCAGTCGTCGACGACCAGCTTCTGGAAGTCGCGGTACAGCGCCTTGCGCTTCGCGGGGTCGCGCTCCTTCGCGGCGGCGGCCATCAGCTCGTCGACCTTCGGGTTCGCGTACTGCTGCGTGTTCGACCAGATCACGCCCTCGCGGATGTTCGAGGCCTGGTAGGTCCGGTGCACGCCGATCACCGGGTCGCCCCAGTTCCAGACCGAGTCGGTCGTCATGTCGAAGCCGAAGCTCGAGACGCGACGCGCCCAGGTGGGGAAGTCGGGGGACACCCGCAGGGTCACGTCGATGCCGACCTTCGCGAGCGCCGGGCGCAGGTACTCGGAGATCGTGCGCTGGTCGGCGGTGCCGGGCGCGACGTCGAGCGTGAGCTTCGTGCGGATGCCGTCGGCGCCGGGCTTCAGGCCCGCCGCGTCGAGCAGCTGCGCGGCCTTCTGCAGGTTCAGGTCGTAGCGCTCGACCTCCGCGGTGTAGAAGGGGCTCGCGCTGGAGATCGGCCCGGTCGCGCGCTTGTGCAGGCCGGCGAACAGCGTCTTGGTGATGAACTCGCGGTCGATCGCGTAGCTGATCGCCTGGCGCACCCGCTTGTCCTGCAGCTGCGGGTGCTTCGTGTTGAACGCGAGCCAGACCAGCGGGCCGATGCCCTGGGCCGAGTCGGAGACCACGGTGGCGCCGGGGACCTTCCTCGCGCGGTCGATGTCGCGCGGGTCGGACAGCGAGATGTTCACGTCGACCTCGCCGCGCTCGAAGGCCAGCAGCAGGCTCGACGAGTCCTTGTACTCGCGCACGATCAGCCGGTCGAGCATCGGCCGGTCCTTCATGAAGAACCGGTCGAACCGCTCGAGGATCAGGTGCTCGCCGGGCTTGAATTCGGCGACGCGGAACGGCCCCGAGCCCACCACGTTCTGCGCGTTGCGCGGGTGGGTGGGCAGCGGCGTGCCGTCGCCGTAGACGTGCCTGGGCAGGATCGGCAGGAACACGGTGGTCATCGCGAGCGCGAGCGCCGGGTGCGGCTCGGCAAGGCGGATCACCGCGGTGTGCTTGTCCGGCAGCGTCACCGCGTTGACCGGCGCGAACATCGATCGGAACGGATGGTGGTCGCGGACCTGCTCGACCGAGAACTGCACGTCCTCGGAGGTGATCGGCCGGCCGTCGTGGAAGACCGCGTCGCGGCGCAGCCTGAGCGTGATGCTGCGGGCGTCCTCGGACACCATCCAGGACTCGGCCAGCATCGGCACCGGCTTCCAGTCGTCGCCGATGCCCATCGGGGTGGCGAAGATCTGCGCGCCGGGCATCATCGTCGCGATGCCCGACTGCACGGCCGGGTTGAGGTGGCGCGGCCGCAGCGGGCTGCCGATGACCACCGTGCCGCCGCGCGCGGCCTGGGCGAGCACCGACATCGGCACGCCGAAGGCGGAGGCGCCGCCGGCGGCGGCGACGGACTGCAGCAGGGCGCGGCGGATCGGATCGTGCATGGTTCTCCCCGTGTCGTCGTGCGGCCTCGTTCGGGCCGTGTCGCGACATCATGACCGCAAGCCGCGCCGGCGAACAGCCCGTGCCGTCCGCCTCCGTGCGGCGGCACGGCGCCGCGCGGCGACGGGCCGCGGGGGCCGAGGTACGATCCGCGGCATGAATCCGCCCGACTTCTCCGACGTCCTCGCCGCGGCCGACCGGCTCGCCGGCGTGGCCCACCGCACCCCGGTGCTGACCTCGCGCACCGCCGACGCGATGACCGGCGCGTCGCTGTTCTTCAAGGGCGAGCACCTGCAGCGGGCCGGCGCCTTCAAGTTCCGCGGCGCGTACAACGCGATCGCCGCGCTGCCCTCGGACCGGCGGCGCGCGGGCGTGGTCGCGTTCTCGTCCGGCAACCACGCGCAGGCGATGGCCTACGCGGCGCGGCTGCTCGACGTGCCCGCGACGATCGTCATGCCCTCCGACGCGCCGGCGCTCAAGGTGGCCGCGACGAAGGGCTACGGCGCACGGGTGATCCACTACGACCGCTACACCGAGGACCGCGAGGCGATCGGCCGCCGGATCGCGGCCGAGACCGGCGCCACGCTGGTCCCGCCCTACGACCACCGGGACGTGATCGCCGGCCAGGGCACCGCCGCGAAGGAACTGATCGAGGAGGTCGGCCCGCTCGACCTGCTGCTCGTCTGCCTGGGCGGCGGCGGCCTCACCGCCGGCTGCGTGCTCGCGGCCGAGGCGCTGTCGCCCGGCTGCGCGGTCTGGGGCGTGGAGCCCGAGGCCGGCGACGACGGCCGTCGCTCGCTCGCCGAGGGCCGGATCGTCCACATCGACGTGCCGCGCACCATCGCCGACGGGGCCCAGACGCAGCACCTCGGCGAGCTGACCTTCCCGATCCTGAAGCGCGGCGCGGCCGGCGTGGCGACCGTGTCCGACGCGGCGCTGGTCGACGCGATGCGCTTCTTCGCCGAGCGCATGAAGCAGGTGGTCGAACCCACCGGCGCGCTCGCGGCGGCGGCGGCGTTCTCCGGCGCGGTGCCGGTTGCCGGCCGCCGGGTGGGGGTGATCGTCAGCGGCGGGAACGTCGACCTGGCGCGCTACGCGTCGCTGCTGACGGGGGGCTGAGCGCCCCCGGCGCGGTGGCGATCGCCACCAGCCGCTCCAGCGCCGCGCTGCGCCAGCGCTCGGGCGAGCGCACGATCCAGAACCGGCGCACCAGCGTGCGGGCGGCTTCCGGGTCCGGCGCGGGCAGTTCGCGCAGCGTGCCGGCGGCCAGCGCGTCGGCCGCCGCGCGGCGGCTCACGCAGCCCAGCCAGTCACCGCGCTCGAGCAGGCGCTGCAGCGCGAGCGGGTCGTCGGCCGTGAGGCCGATCCGCGGCACGCCGAGCGTGGGCGCGACCGCGCGCAG
>JBAXJZ010000483.1:0-3648 GCA_037137595.1 Burkholderiales bacterium
CCACGGGCGCGGCGGGCGCGAGCCCGCGGGGCAGCGGCGCGGGCAGCGACGGCGCGGATGCGCCGGCATCGGGGCGGAACGCCAGCAGCCGCAGCAGCGTCATCGAGAAGCCGGCGTGCGGATCGGGGGCGAGCGGCAGGTCGCGCGCGCCGTGGATCGCGATCTGGTACCAGACCTGCAGGTCCTCGGCCGCGACGCGCGGCGCCCAGCGCGACGGCGCGTCGTCGCCCGCGCCGTCGTCGGGCACGACGCCGACCTGCGCGAGCGCGATCCGCTGCAGCAGCGCGGCGAGATCCAGCAGCGTGCGCTCGAAGGGCGCGTTGCCCGAGAGCATGTCGTCGGCCACGCCCACCAGCGCGCGGCCGTCGCCGGCGCACAGCGCCTCGAGGATCCGCTCCAGGTCGCGCCGGTCGACGACGCCGAGCATCTCGCGGACCGCCGTCTCCTCGACCCGGCCGCCGCCGTAGGCGATGGCCTGGTCGAGCAGCGACAGCGCGTCGCGCATGCTGCCGGCCGCCGCGCGCCCGAGCTGCGCGAGCGCGGCCGGTTCGAAGGGCACGGCCTCGGCCTCGAGCACCGTCGCGAGGTGGCGCGCGACCAGCGGCGGCGGCAGGTTCTTCAGGTTGAACTGCAGGCAGCGCGACAGCACCGTGACCGGGACCTTCTTCGGGTCGGTGGTCGCGAGGATGAAGACCACGTGCGACGGCGGCTCCTCGAGCGTCTTGAGCATCGCGTTGAACGCGTGCCCCGTCAGCATGTGGACCTCGTCGATCATGTAGACCTTGTAGCGGCCCGCCACCGGCGCGTAGACCACCTGCTCGAGCACCTGCGCCATCTCGTCGACGCCGCGGTTCGAGGCCGCGTCCATCTCGACGTAGTCGGGGAAGCGGCCCTGCTCGATCGCGACGCATGCGCCGCAGACGCCGCAGGGCGACGAGCTCACGCCCCGCTCGCAGTTCAGCGCACGCGACAGGATCCGCGACACCGTGGTCTTGCCCACCCCGCGCGTGCCGGTGAAGAGGTAGGCGTGGTGGAGCCGGTCCGAGTCGAGCGCGTGCGACAGCGCACGCACCACGTGCTCCTGCCCGACCAGCGAGGTGAAGTCTCGCGGACGCCACTTGCGGGCCAGGACCTGGTGCGACATCGGGCGGGCGCGGGGGACGGGAGCGAAGGAGGGGTGGACGAGCCTGATCCTCGGCACTTCCGGGGAGCGGCCTTGGCTGCTTCCTTCCGGACCTGACCAGGTGGACCACGCCGGAATGCGAGGGGGCCCGTCCGAGGTCGATTGTATCAGCCGGCCGTCGCGGGCCCCGGCGACGCCCCGTCGGTCGACGGGCGGAGGTCGACGTCGAACTCCACGCGACCCGAGCCGGCGTCGACGAGCAGCGTGCGAAGCCGGACCACGGCGCCGAACGGCGGCGGCTCGAGCGCGGCGACCAGCGCGCGGTAGCCGGCCAGCTGCTCGACGTAGTCGGGGCGGCGGCGCGCGTCGACGGACCACTTGTAGTCGACGATCCAGACCTCGTCGCCGACGCGGGCGATCCGGTCGATGCGGCGGATCTCGCCGTCGGTGCCGACGATCTCGAACTCGCAGGCCGACGGCGCGGCCGGATCGAACGCCGGGCGCAGCGAGGCCAGCGCGGTCACCGCGCGGGCGCGGGCAAGCGCGGCGCGACGCTGCGCGGCGTCGAGCGCGAAGCCGTGCATCGCGGCGAGCACCGTCGCGTCGTCGGCGCCGACGGGCAGCAGCTCGAGCGCGCGGTGCAGCGCGTGGCCCAGTTCGGTCGCGAGCAGACCGGCCGGGCGGCCGTCCTCGTCGCGTTCGTCGGCGCCCTCCCCCGGATCGCGGCGGGTGCCGATCGCCAGCGGCGGCAGGTCGAGCAGCGGGAGCTCGAAGCGACCCGGCGATGCGGCCGCCGCCGCCGCACCGTCCGCGGACGCCGCCGCGTCGGGCGGTATCGCGGCCCCGGGCGGCGGCTCGATGCCGTCGAGCACCGTGTACCACGAGGACTTCGGCGACTGCCTGTTCCGCGTGCCGGTGACCACGAGGCCGACCTTCGCGCGCGTCAGCGCGACGTACAGCAGGTTGCGGTCCTCGCGCTCGCGCAGCATCGCCTCGCGGGCGAAGCTCTCGTCGCGCGCGCGTCCGACGAGCGCACTGCCGAGGTGGAACGAGACCATCGACGGCCGCGCCTGCTCGGGCGACCAGTCGACGTGCAGCCGCTGGCCGTCGGGCTGCGCGCGTCCGTGGGCATCGGCCAGCACCACGACGTCGGCCTCCAGGCCCTTCGAGCCGTGGATCGTCATCAGCCGGATCGCGTCGGCGGCGCCGGCCGGTCCCTCGTCGGGGCCTTCGCGCTCATCCAGCGTGTCGAAGCCGCGCAGCCGGCGCAGGAAGCGCGCGAGGCTCGGGAAGCGGCCGGCGTCGACGTCGAGCGCGAGGCCGAGCATCGCGCACAGGTTCGCGTGTGCGACCTCGCGCTGGGCGGGGTCGACCGCGGCGGGGTAGGCGGCGAACGCATCGGCCGAGGACAGCGTGGCGTCGAGGAAGTCGTGGACCGGCACCCGCGACGCGAGGTCGATCCAGCCGGACAGTCTCGCGACGAGGGCGGCGGCGTCGAACGGAGGCGGGTCGGCGGGGTCGGGATCGACGGCGAGCGCGCGCAGTCGCGGCCACCACCGGCGCGGAGATGTCGTCGGCGCGGGGATGTCGTCGGACGTGAAGGCTTCGGAGATGAAGGCCTCGGAGGTGAAGGCTTCGGACGTGAAGGCCTCGGGCATGCCGGCATCGCGGCCCGTCTCCGCGTCGTCCGCGGAGGGCGCCGCGTTCCCCGGTCCCGCGGCCGGCCCGCGCGCCGCGATCCACGCCAGTGCCGCCGGCGGCAGGCCGACCAGCGGCGACGCCAGCACCTGCGCGAGCGCGAGGTCGTCGACCGGCCGGCGCACGAACGCCAGCAGCGCACGCAGGTCGTCGCCCTCGAGCGTGCGCAGCAGCCCGCCCAGGCGGTCCGAGCGCACCGGCAGCCCGCGCTCGCGCAGCGCGCGTTCGTAGGCCTCGAAGCCGGTGCGGCTGCGCGCCAGCACCATCACCTCGGACCAGCGCAGCACGCGGCCCTCGGCCGCGAACGCCGCCCGCGCGCGCAGCACCGCGTCGGCGATCGCCAGCCCTTCGTGGTGGCGCAGCGGTTCGTCGTCCTCGCGCTCGGACCGCAGCCAGTCGAAGGCCGGGGGCGGCTCGGTCTCGGTCGCGCCGTCGGACGGCGCCGAGACCAGCGGCAGCCGCCAGACGAAGCCCTCCGGCCCCTCCGCGGCGGTCGCCTGCTCCCGGTAGTGGGGCATCCACGCGGGCAGGCAGCGGTTGAGCGCCGCGACGATCGCGGGCGCGTTGCGGCGCGTGGTGTCGGTGCTCGCCTCGCGGGCCCCGAAGGCCTCGCGCAGCAGCGTCTTCGCCGCGTCGAACACCCGTGCCTCGGCGCGACGGAACCGGTAGATCGACTGCTTGGGATCGCCGACCACGAACACCGACGGCCGGCTGCCCGCGCCCGCGTAGGACTGCAGCCAGTCCGCGATCACCCGCCACTGCAGCGAGCTGGTGTCCTGGAACTCGTCGAACAGCAGGTGCCGGTAGCGTCGGTCCATCCGGCACTG
>JBAXJZ010000484.1:0-3635 GCA_037137595.1 Burkholderiales bacterium
GTCGGCATCTGGCGCAGCTTCTTCGTCACCGAGGCCGGGTCCTCGCGCATCGCGACGGCGTTGCCATAGCTCTTCGACATCTTCGCGCCGTCGAGGCCCGGGACCTTCGAGGTCTCGGTCAGCAGCGCCTGCGGCTCGACCAGGATCCGGCGACGGCCGCCCTCGAGCCAGCCGAGCAGGCGGGCGCGGTCATCGTCCGACAGGCTCTGCGTGCCGGCCACCAGCGAACGCGCGCCCTCCAGGGCCTGGGCGTCGCCGCGCTCCTGGTAGGCGGTGCGATAGTCGTCGTAGGCCTGGCCGCGCTTGCCGCCGAGCTTCTTCTTCGCCGCCGCCGCCTTCTCCTCGAAGCCGGGCTCGCGGCCGAACAGGTGGTTGAAGCGGCGCGCCACCTCGCGGGTCAGCTCCACGTGCGGGACCTGGTCCTCGCCCACCGGCACCCACGCGGCCTTGTACATCAGGATGTCGGCCGACTGCAGCAGCGGGTAGCCGAGGAAGCCGTAGGTGGTCAGGTCCTTGTCGGACAGCTTCTCCTGCTGGTCCTTGTAGGTCGGCACACGCTCGAGCCACCCCAGCGGCGTGACCATCGACAGCGCGAGGTGCAGCTCGGCGTGCTGCGGCAGCCGCGACTGGATGAAGAGCGTCGACTTCGCCGGGTCGATGCCTGCGGCCAGCCAGTCGATCACCATCTCCCAGACGTTGTTCCCGATGACCTCGGGCGAGTCGTAGTGGGTGGTGAGCGCGTGCCAGTCGGCGACGAAGAAGAAGCAGTCGTGCTGCGCCTGCAGCCGGACCCAGTTCTTCAGCGCGCCGTGGTAGTGGCCGAGGTGCAGCGCGCCCGTGGGGCGCATGCCGGAGAGGACGCGGTCGGTAGCCATAGGGCGGCGATTGTAGCAGCGGGCCCCCGCCGCTCCGGCCGCCCCGGCCCGCGGCCGACGGGCCCTCAGCCGCCCGTCATCCGGTCGATCGGGCCCCGTCCGGCGCGGGTGACCTGCGGCGCGTCGCCGGTCATGTCGACGACGGTCGTCGGCTCGAATCCCTGCGCGCCGGCGTCGATCACCACGTCCACACGCTTGGCGAGCCGCTTCATCGCGTCGTCGGGATCGGAGATCGGCTCCTCGTCGCCGGGCAGGATCAGGCTCGTCGACAGCACCGGCTCGCCGTGCTCGGCGAGCAGCCCGGAGACGACCGGGTGGTCGGGCACGCGCAGCCCGACCGTCTTGCGCGACGGATGCCACAGCCGGCGCGGCACTTCCTTGGTCGCGGGCAGCACGAAGGTGTACGCGCCCGGCGTCCAGTCGCGCAGGAAGCGGTACTGCCGGTTGTCGACCTGCGCGTAGGTCGCGAGTTCCTTGAGGTCGCGGCACAGCAGCGTCAGCAGGTGCTTCTCGTCGATGCCCCGCAGCGCGCGCATCCGGTCCACCGCGGCCTTGTCGTCGAGGCGGCAGGCGAGGACGTAGCAGGCGTCGGTCGGCACGGCGAGCAGCCCGCCCCCGCCCAGCACCGCGGCGGCCTGCTTCAGCAGCCGCTGCTGCGGATGGGACGGATGGACCTCGAAGCGCTGGGTCACCGGCCCTCCAGGGCCAGCGACTCCGGCCAGTCGGCCCAGACGGGGCGCAGCTGCTTCGGCAGCGGCGGCATCGAGCCGAGGTCGTGGCGGCTCTCGCCCGGGCCGTGGAAGTCCGAGCCGCGCGAGGCGACCAGCCCCAGCCGCTGCGCGACCGCCGCCCACTCGCCGTACTGGTCGGGCGTGTGGCTGCCGCTCACCACCTCGATGGCCTCGCCGCCGGCGTCGCGGAACTCGTCGAGCATCTCGCGCATGCACAGGTCCGAGAGCCGGTAGCGGCCCGGATGCGCCATCACCGCGATGCCGCCGGCCGCGCGGATCCAGCCCACCGCCTCGGGCAGCTTCGCCCAGCGGTGCGGCACGAAGCCGGGCTTGCCTTCGATCAGGAAGCGCTGGAACACCTCGTGGATGTCCTCGCAGGTGCCGGTCTCGACGATGTATCGGGCGAAGTGGCTGCGAGAGATGAGCTCGGGGTTGCCCGCGTATTGCAGCGCGCCCTCGTAGGCGTCGGGGATGCCCACCGCCGCGAGCTGGTCGGCGATCTCCTGCGCGCGTCCGTCGCGGCCGCTGCGCGTGCGCTCCAGGCCCGCGACGAGCACGGCGTCGGTGTAGTCGATCCGCAGGCCGACGATGTGGATGGTCTCGCCGCCCCAGGTCACCGAGACCTCGACGCCGGGCACGAAGGCCATGCCCAGCGACTCGGCCCGGGACTGCGCCTCGGCCAGGCCGCCGACCTCGTCGTGGTCGGTCAGCGCGAGGATCTCGACGCCGTTGCGGTGCGCGCGCTCGACCAGGTCGACCGGCGACAGCGTGCCGTCGGAGACCACCGAGTGGCAATGGAGGTCCGCGTTGATGCGGTGGGTGCGGGGGAGTCGATCAAGCATCGACGAACTCCTCGATGAGCGACGCGACCCGTTCGGGCTGGTCGTGGTGAAGCATGTGCCCTGCCCGCTCGACCGTGGCGCGCTCGAGCTTCGGGATGGCGCGCAGACGCTCGCGGTAGGCGTCGGACTCGACGAACGCATGCCAGTCGTCGCGCTCGGTGGCGGCGACGAGCAGCACCGGCGCCTCGATGCGGCGCCACGACGCGGTGATCTCGTCGACGCGGTACAGGTACGGATTGACGCGCTTGTGCGCCGGATCGCCCAGGATCTCGAAGCGGCCCTGCGCGTTCGGCGCGGACCAGTGCCCGGCGAGCCACAGCGCGCGGTCGAGCGGCAGGCGCGGGTTGGTCTGCACGAGCCGGCGTGCGACCGCCTCGCGCGTGTCGTAGTCGCGCATCCGCGCCGGCTGCCTGAGCTCGTCGAGCCACTCGCGCAGGCGGTCGGGCGCCTTCGACGCGTCGGCGGGGCGCATGCCGAAGCCCTCGAGGTTCACCAGCCGGCGGATCCGCTGCGGGCGCACGCCCGCGTAGACCGTGGCGACGTTGCCGCCCATGCTGTGGCCGACGAGGTCGACCGGGGCATCGGGCGACCAGGCGTCGAGCAGCGCGTCGAGATCGCCGAGGTAGTCGGGGAACCAGTAGGCGTCGACCGAAGGCGAGCGGGTGAGGCCGAAGCCGCGCCAGTCGGGCGCGATCACGTGGCGCTCGCGCGCGAGGCAGTCGACGACGAACTGGAACGACGCGGACACGTCCATCCAGCCGTGGACCATCACCAGCGGCGGCGCGGCCGGGTCGCCCCAGCAGCGGACGTGGTACCTCAGGCCGCGCGCGTCGGTGAAGGCGGAGCGCGCGGCGCGGCGAGGTCGGTAGGGCTCGGTCATGGAATGCGGTGCGCCAAGCCCTTGATTATACGGGGCCGGGCGCCCTCTCCCGCGCGGCCCCGCGGGCGGGAGAGGGATTCCGACGGATGGGGGCCGGGCCGAGGCGACGGCGCGACGCCCGTCCCGTACGCGGCGCTCAGGACAGCCGCAGCGGCACGAAGACGCGCGCGTCCTCGCGCTGGATCAGCAGTGCCACCTCGTCGCCCGCCGCCTTCACGCGTTCGCGCAGCTGGGCCGCGGTCACCACCGGCTGGCCGTTGACCGACAGGATCCGGTCGCCGGCACGGATGCCGGCCTGCGCGGCCGG
>JBAXJZ010000485.1:0-3624 GCA_037137595.1 Burkholderiales bacterium
GACCGACGCTGCACTGACCCCGCCCCGGGCGCGGCGACCGGCGCGCGCCGGTCCGCGCACGACGCGGCCCGCCACCGATCGTCAGGCGGCGGCCGGCTGCTGCCGCTGCGCCATCGGGCGCTGGTCGATCGGCGCGTGCATCACGGCGGCGAACGCGCCGAATGCGATCACCATCACCCAGGCCCAGTCGTACGAGCCGGTCAGGTCGAAGATCCGCCCGCCGAGCCAGGCGCCGAGGAAGCTGCCGAGCTGGTGGCCGAAGAACACCACGCCGCCCAGCAGCCCGAGGTGGCGCACGCCGTAGATCTGCCCGACCAGCCCCGTGGTCAGCGGCACGGTCGACAGCCAGAGCAGCCCCATCGCGGCCGCGAAGAGCCAGACCGACCAGGCCGACAGGGGCGCCACCAGGAACACGATCATGACGATCGAGCGCGCGACGTAGATCCCCGCGAGCAGCCACTTCTTCGAGACGCGGCCGCCGAGCCAGCCCGCCGACAGCGACCCGATCACGTTGAAGAGCCCGACGATCGCGAGCGCCTGGGCGCCGAGCGACAGCGGCAGGCCCTTGTCGGCGAGGTAGGCCGGCAGGTGGAGGCCGATGAAGACCACCTGCAGCCCGCAGACGAAGTAGCCCCAGAACAGCAGGTGGAAGCTGCGGTCGGCACCCGCCTCGCGCAGCGCCTGCGCGAAGGTGAGCCCGCCCGGCTGCGCGGCGCCCGCGGCACGGTCGCCGCGCACGCCCAGCGCGAACAGCGCGATGGCGCCCGCCGCGACCGCGTGCCCGAACAGCGCCGCCTGCCAGCCGAACGCATGGATGCCCTCGGCGGCGGCGGGAAGGAACAGGAACTGCCCGAACGAGCCCGCCGCGGTGCCGATGCCGAAGGCCCAGGTGCGGCGCTCCGGCGGCACGAGCTTGCCGATGGCGGCGAACACCACGCCGAACGCCGTGCCGCCGATGCCCAGCCCCATCAGCAGCCCGCCGGTCAGCGAGAGGCCGAGGCCCGTCTCGGCCCGGGCCATGCCGAAGAGCCCGCACGCGTAGAGCGCGGCGCCGATCATCAGCGTGCGCGTCGCGCCGATGCGGTCCGACAGCCCGCCGAACAGGATCGAGCCCGCGCCCCAGGCGAGGGCCTGCACCGCCATCGCGAAGCCGAAGGTCTCGCGGCTCCAGCCGCGCGCCTGCGTCATCTCGGGCAGGAAGAGGCCGGTGGACGAGCGCGCGCCGTTGGCGATCACCAGGATCACGCAGCCGGCGATCAGCGCGAGGAGCCACGGCGCGGCGGGCGCGCCGCCGCGGGGTTCAGAGCCCACGGAACGCCGCCCTCGCCTGCTCGAGCGTGAAGTCCACGTCGGCGTCGGCATGCGCCGCCGAGAAGAAGAAGGCCTCGACCGGAGACGGCGGGAAATAGACGCCGGCCTCGAGCATCCGGTGGTAGAAGCGCTTGAAGCGCTCGACGTCCTGCGTCTGGATCTCCGCGAAGCTCGCCGGTGGCGTGGCCATCATGTAGATCCCGGCCATCGTCCCGCACTGCTGCGCGCTGAAGGTCACGCCCGCTTCGGCCGCCGCGGACTTCAGGCCCGCGACCAGCCGGCCGAGGCGCGCCGACACGGTGTCGTAGAAGCCCGGCGCCGAGATCAGCTCGATCGTCGCGAGCCCCGCGGCCATCGCGATCGGGTTCCCGGACAGCGTGCCCGCCTGGTAGACGTTGCCGAGCGGCGCCATCCTCTCCATCACCGCCGCCGGGCCGCCGATCGCGCCCACCGGCATGCCGCCGCCGATCACCTTGCCGAACGCGGTCAGGTCGGGGGTCACGCCGCTCACCTGCTGCATGCCGCCCAGCGCGACGCGGAATCCGGTCATCACCTCGTCGAAGATCAGCAGCGAGCCGTCCTTCGAGCAGATCTCGCGCAGCCCCTCGAGGAACCCCGGCTTGGGCAGGATCAGGTTCATGTTGCCGGCGGCCGGCTCGACCATCACGCAGGCGATCTCGCCGGGGTGCGCGTTGAACAGCGCCCGCACGCTCTCCAGGTCGTTGAACTGCGCGATCAGGGTGTGCTTGGCCAGGTCCTCGGGCACGCCCGCCGAGCTCGGGGTGCCGAACGCGAGCATGCCGCTGCCGGCCTTCACCAGCAGCGAGTCGGCGGTGCCGTGGTAGCAGCCCTCGAACTTCAGGATCTTGGTGCGGCCGGTGTGGCCGCGCGCGAGCCGCAGCGCCGACATCGCGGCCTCGGTGCCCGAGCTGGTGAAGCGCACGCGCTCGACGTGCGGGAACAGCTCGCAGATGCGTTCCGCGAGTTCGGTCTCCATCACGTTGGGCGCGCCGTAGGACAGGCCGCGCGAGGCCGCCTCGCGGACACGCTCGAGCACGAGCGGATGCGAGTGGCCGACGATCATCGGGCCCCAGGGGCCGAGGTAGTCGACGGAGCGGCGCCCCTCGACATCCCACATGTACGCGCCCTCGGCGCGCGCGATGAAGCGCGGGGTGCCGCCGACCGCGCGGAACGCGCGGACCGCGGAGTTCACGCCGCCCACGAGCACCTTCTGCGCCCGGTCGAATTCCTGCTGGTTCGTCGCCATCTCGCCGCGCCTCCCTGGCGCCTCCGTGTGGTCCGGTCGCGCAGTATAGTACCCGCCCCTCCCTGCCCCACCCGCCCGACCGCCATGTCCGACACGACCGCAGCCGCCCCCGACACCGGACGCATCGCAGTGCGCCGAATCGACGGCACGATCCTCGCGATCGGCCTGGACCGTCCGGCCAAGCGCAACGGCTTCACGCCGGAGATGGCGCTCCAGCTCGCCGACGCCTACACCGAGCTCGAGACCGACGACACGCTGCGCGTGGGCCTGATCTACGCCGAGGGCGAGCATTTCTGCGGGGGGCTCGACCTGCCGCGCTGGGCGCCCCGGATGCAGGCGGGCGAGCCGATGTGGCCGGCGGACCGGATCGACCCGTTCGGCCTGCGCGAGCCCCGCCGCACGAAGCCCGTCGTCTGCGCGGTCCAGGGCTGGTGCTGGACGCTCGGCCTGGAGCTGATGATGGCGGCCGACGTCGCGGTGGCGGCGCACGACACCCGCTTCGCGCAGCTCGAGGTGCTGCGCGGCGTGATGGCCACCGGCGGCGGCACGATCCGGATCGCCGAGCGCGCGGGGCTCGCGAACGCGCTGCTCTACCTCCTCACCGGCGACGGCTTCGACGCGGCCGAGGCCCACCGGCTCGGACTCGTGCAGAAGCTCGTGCCGCCGGGCGCCCAGTTCGACGAGGCGCTCGCGATCGCGCGGCGCATCGCCGCGGCCGCGCCGCTGGCGGTGCGCGCCACGCTCGCGAACGCGCGGCTCGCGGTCGAGCGCGGACTCGAGGCGGCCGCGGCCGAGCACGCGTCGGTGCAGCAGCGTCTCGCGCGGACCGAGGATGCGGCCGAGGGGGTCGCCGCGTTCAGGGAGCGGCGGGCGCCGCGATTCGCCGGACGCTGAGCGCGTCGGCGAGGCAGCCGGTCAGCGCGGGCCGGATCGCCGGCGCACGTCGACGGGCGCGGCGTCGGAGGCGGCAGGCGTGACGGCGAGCCCGCGCTCGCGGGCCCGCTCGACCGCCCAGTCGTGCATCCGGCGGCCGAGCCCGGCCGCGG
>JBAXJZ010000486.1:0-3608 GCA_037137595.1 Burkholderiales bacterium
CCCGCCCGCCGCCGGCCCGCGCGGCAGCTACCGGCTGGTCTGCCACCACTGCGGGGCCGAGCAGCGCGTGCCGCGCCAGTGCCCCGACTGCGGCAACGTCGACCTCGCGGGTCTGGGCCGCGGCACGCAGCGGCTGGAGGAGGGCCTGCAGGACCTCTTCCCGGGCGCCCGCATCGGTCGCCTCGACCGCGACGTCGCGCGCCGTCGCGGCGCGGCCGAGAAGGTGCTCGACGCTGCGCACGCCGGCGAGGTCGACCTGCTGGTGGGCACGCAGATGCTCGCCAAGGGCCATGACTTCCGCCGCCTCACGCTGGTGGTGGTGGTCGACGCCGACGCCGGCCTCTTCGCCGCCGACTTCCGGGCGCCCGAGCGCCTCTTCGCGACGCTGATGCAGGTCGCCGGCCGCGCCGGCCGCCACCATGCGTCGAGCCGCGTGCTGATCCAGAGCCGCTACACCGACCACCCGGTCTACGAGGCGCTCGCCGCGCACGACTACGAACGCTTCGCCGCGCAGCAGCTGGAAGAACGCGAGGCCGCGCGGCTGCCGCCGTTCGTCCACCAGGCGCTGCTCACCGCGCAGGCGAAGACCGCCGAGGCCGCCGAGGGCTTCCTCGCGCAGGCGCGCGCGCGTCTGCTCGCACGCGAGACCGACCCGCCGATCGCGCCCGCGGTGCTGGATGCGCTCACCGTCTGCGACCCGGTGCCGATGCCGCTCGCGCAGATGCGCGGCGAGGCCCGCGCGCAGATGCTGGTGGAGTCGCCGATGCGCGCGGCGCTGCACGCGGCGCTCGGCCCCTGGCTCGCCGCGCTGCGCGCGACGCGCACCCCGGTGCGCTGGCAGATCGTCGTCGACCCGCACGAGATCTGAGGACCGGCCCGCGATGGACACCCTCAATCCCGCGCAGCGCGAGGCCGTGAAGTACCTCGACGGTCCGTGCCTGGTGATCGCCGGCGCCGGCAGCGGCAAGACCCGCGTGATCACCAAGAAGATCGTCCACCTGATCGACGGCGGCGTGTCGCCGCGCGCGATCGCCGCGATCACCTTCACCAACAAGGCCGCCAAGGAGATGGCCGACCGCCTCGGCCAGATGGTGCGCCTGAAGGGCGCGAACAAGCCGCTGGTCTCCACCTTCCATTCGCTCGGCGTGCAGATGCTGCGCGAGGACGGCACCTCGATCGGCCTGAAGAAGGCCTTCTCGATCCTGGACTCGGACGATGCCGCGTCGATCGTCGCGCAGCTGCTCTCCACCACCGACCGCAAGCTGATCCGCGCGGTGCAGTCGCGGATCTCGCTGTGGAAGAACGCGGGCCTCGGCCCCGACGAGGCCGCCGCCGCCGCGCGCGACACCGACGCGCACACCGCCGCGCGGCTGTATCGCGACTACGCCGCCACGCTCGCCGGCTACCAGGCGGTGGACTTCGACGACCTGATCGGCCTGCCGCTGAAGATGCTGGCCGAGGTGCCCGAGGTGGCCGAGCGCTGGCAGAACCGGCTGCGCTACCTGCTGGTGGACGAGTACCAGGACACCAACGTCACGCAGTACGAACTGCTCAAGCGGATCGTGGGTCCGCGCGGCGCGTTCACCGCGGTGGGCGACGACGACCAGTCGATCTACGGCTGGCGGGGCGCCACGCTCGAGAACCTGCGCCGCCTCTCGACCGACTTCCCGAAGCTGCGCGTGATCAAGCTCGAGCAGAACTACCGCTCGAGCCGCACGATCCTCGCCGCCGCGAACAGGCTGATCGCGAACAACCCGAAGCTGCACGAGAAGACGCTGTGGAGCGAGCTCGGCGTCGGTGACCCGATCCGCGTGATCGCGATGGACGACGACGAGGTCGAGGCCGAGTCGATCGCGATGCGACTGCAGGCGCACAAGTTCGAGCGGCGCGGCGCGTTCAGCGACTACGCGGTGCTCTATCGCGGCAACCACCAGGCGCGCGCGATCGAGCTCGCGCTGCGCAAGGAGAAGATCCCGTACGTGCTGTCGGGCGGGCAGTCGTGGTTCGAGCGCGCCGAGATCCGCGACCTCATCGCGTGGCTGCGGCTGCTCGCGAACGACGACGACGACCCGGCCTTCATCCGCGCGATCACCACGCCCAAGCGCGGCGTGGGCCCGCAGACGCTGCAGGCGCTGGGCACCTACGCCGGCGAGCGCCACGTCTCGATGTTCGCCGCGGTCTTCGAGCACGGCATCGAGGAACGGCTCGCGCCGCGGATGCTCGAGCCGCTGCGCACCTTCGGCAACTACGTGAACCGCGTGGGTCACCGCGCGAAGCGCGAGCCCGCGGGCGCGCTGCTCGAGGAGATCGTGAAGGCCATCGGCTACCACGAGCACCTGCTGCAGACCTTCGACGAGCGGCAGGCCTCCACCCGCTGGCAGAACGTCACCGACTTCATCGGCTGGATCGCCAAG
The DNA here is from genome assembly GCA_037137595.1 of Burkholderiales bacterium. Classification (GTDB taxonomy): domain Bacteria; phylum Pseudomonadota; class Gammaproteobacteria; order Burkholderiales; family Burkholderiaceae_E; genus UBA4615. Next base: position 2,415 of record JBAXJZ010000486.1, read on the forward strand.
CGCGGCGAGGAGGACGGCAAGACGCTGATCGACCTCGCGCAGACGATCGCGCTGCTGTCGCGGCTCGACGGCAGCGACGCCGACAGCGACGCGGTGCGGCTCACCACCGTCCATGCGTCGAAGGGCCTGGAGTGGCCGCACGTCTTCATCGCCGGCTGCGAGGAAGGCCTGATGCCGCACACCGGCGACGCCGAGGACGAGGACGACGACGGTCCGCAGCGCGTCGAGGAGGAGCGGCGGCTGATGTACGTGGCCGTGACCCGTGCGCAGCGTACGCTGACGATCACCTGGTGCCGCCAGCGTCGCCGCGCGAAGGCGATGGCGCCCAAGCTGCCGTCGCGCTTCATCGCCGAGATGGGGCTCGACGCGGAGGGCGGCGCCTCGGCCGTGGTGGAGGCGGGCGTGGCCAAGCAGAAGCTCGCGTCGCTGCGGGACCTGCTCAAGCCGAAGACGCCGCCTGCGGCGGGCTGAACGCCGCGGCCTCGCGTCGCCCGCCGGCGCCGCGCCCGTGTGACCGGGCGTTGCGCCGCGTCGGCCCGGTCAGTAGCAGAGCACCCGGTCGTGCGCCATCGTCAGCTGGACGAGCTTGCGCGGCGTGCCGAGCTCGACCGGCTTGCCCGCCCAGTCGGCCTCGGTCATGCCGCGCGCCTTGGCCGACGCGCCCGACAGCACGAGCCGGCCGCCGCCGGCGACGAACGCGTCGTAGTGCTCGCGCAGGCTGCCGGTGCCCACGCCCTGCAGGGCGTCGAGGATGGCGTCGCGGGCGCACCCGTCGGTCCTGCCCGCACCCCCGGTCCGTCCTGCACCAACGAGAACGGCGCCCGAAGGCGCCGTTCCAGCGAAGCCGGGGCGGCTTACTTGGCCGCCGCGACCATGTACTGCACGGCCGCCTTGATGTCGGCGTCGCTCGCGGTGCTGCCGCCCTTGGGCGGCATCGCGCCCTTGCCCTTGATCACGCTGGCGGTCAGGCCGTCGACACCGGCCGCGAGGCGCGGCGCCCAGGCGGCCTTCTCGCCGAGCTTCGGCGCACCGGCGACGCCCGCTGCGTGGCAGGCCTGGCAGGCGGTCTCATAGACCTTCTTGCCGGCATCCGAGGCGGCCGCCGCGACCTGCACGGTGCCCGCTGACGCCGCCGCCGCGACCGCGGGCGCCGCAGCGGGCGCCGCCGCAGCGGGTGCGGCCGCGGGCATCGCG
>JBAXJZ010000487.1:0-3594 GCA_037137595.1 Burkholderiales bacterium
CGACCGCCGCGGCGCCGACCGCGGCGGCCGCCTCGACCACGCGTTCGCCGGGCGCCGCCGCGGCCGCCACCGCGACCGTCGCGAAGGCGAGCAGCGCCACGGTCGACGCGGCCGACATGCCGCGTTCGCGGTAGGCGTAGAGCGCCATGCCGATCGCGAACCACGGCGCCCATTCCGCCAGCACCAGCATCCGCAGCGCGCTCGGCACCGGCAGGCCGGCGTCGCGCGCGAGGTGGACCGCGAGGCTCGCCGCGCAGATCGCGGCCACCGTGGGCACCGGCCGCGCGAGCGCGCCCGAGCGCCACAGCAGCAGCATCCACGCGTAGAACAGCAGCTCGACGCCGAGGGACCAGTAGGCGCCGTCGATCGAGTGCACGCCGATCCAGTCCTGCACCATCGTCAGGTTGACCGCGATGTCGAGGAGCGAACGCTCGTAGCCTGGCATCTCCGCGATGCGCATCGCGAAGCCGGTGAGCAGCACCGCGAACCAGTAGGTGGGGAACAGCCTCGCGAACCGCGACACGACGAAATCCGCAGGCGAACGCGCGCGGTCGAGCGTCATCAGGATCACGAAGCCGCTGATCACGAAGAACAGCTCGACGCCGAGGTGCGCGAACGACAGGTCGATCGGCAGCGGGCGGACGTGGACGATCGTCGCGTCGTAGCGCGTCGTGTAGTGGTAGCCGAGCACCATCAGCGCGGCCACGGCGCGCAGTCCGTCGAGCTGGTCCAGGCGCTGGGCGTGCTTCATCGCGGGGGGCGCGCACCGGTCGGCGCGCGGATCGGGATCGGTCCTCGGGGGCGACGCGGCGGCGGGCGCTGCGGATCGCCGTGTCGCATCAGGCGGCGGGAGCGTAGCGCACGTCGAGGACCTCGAGCTCGAGTCGCCCTGCCGGCGTGGCGAGCGACACGGTATCGCCCTCGCGGGCCTTGATCAGCGCCTTGGCGACCGGCGAGATCCAGCTGATCCGCCCGTTCAGCGGGTCGACTTCGTCGATGCCCACGATGGTCACGGTCCGCTCGACGCCGTCGGACTGCAGGTAGGTGACGGTCGCGCCGAAGAAGATCTGGTCGTTGCCGTGGTGCTGCGCCGGGTCGACGACCTCCGCGCGGTCCAGCCGCTTGGTGAGGAAGCGGATCCGCCGGTCGATCTCGCGCAGCCGCTTCTTGCCGTACAGGTAGTCGCCGTTCTCGGAGCGGTCGCCGTTCGACGCGGCCCACGAGACGACGCGGACCACCTCGGGCCGTTCGACGTCCAGCAGGTGCAGCAGCTCGGTCTTCATCCGCGCATGGCCGGCCGGCGTGATGTAGTTCCGGGGCGCGGGCCCGGCGGCCTCGGGCGCCTCGGGCGGATCCTCGTCGTCGTCGTTCGAATCCTCGCGGACGAAGGCCTTGTTCATTCGGGATGACACCGTTCGTGACGAGTTTCGCAGTCGACCTTGGCCGTCGACGCGATCATGCCCCCATGACGCCCGAGACCGAAGCGCGCCGCCGCTGCGAGCGACTCCTCGCCCTCATGGCCGAGGCGATGGAGATGGAGCGTGCCCTCGACGAGGGCACGAGCCACACGGACACGTCGCCTCGCAGCCTGCTGAAGCCGATCCTCGAGGAGGCCCTCGCCCGGCTGGAGCCGATGCTGGTGCCGGGCCCGGGGCATTCGCTGCAGCACTGGATGACCGAGCTGACCGACCTGGAGCTGCAGCTCGACGCCGCGATCTCCCAGCGCGGCTGGCGGGTGCTGTCGGCCGACCGCGGCTCGTCGTCGGGCGACGCCGCCTGACCGGCCCGGCACCGCCCGCCGCGCCGACCGCCCGGCGCTCGCGCGGCCGTGCATCAGCCTGCGACCGACATCCGCTCGATCAGCACCGAGCCGGTCTGCCTGGTGCCCCGGACGATCTCGTCGGCACCGACCGCGACGATCGAGCGGAACATGTCCTTCAGGTTCCCGGCGATCGTGATCTCCTCGACCGGATACCGGATCTCCCCGCCCTCGACCCAGTAGCCGCTGGCACCGCGGGAATAGTCGCCGGTGACGCCGTTGACGCCGTGACCGAGCAGTTCGGTGACGAACAGCCCGGTGCCGAGCTTGCGCAGCATCGCGCGCAGGTCGTCCTTCGGCTTCGTCAGGCGGCTCGACAGCCGCAGGAAGTGCGCGCCGCCGGCGTTGCCCGTGGTCTTCATGCCGAGCTTGCGGGCCGAGTAGGTCGACAGGAACCAGCCGCCGAGCACCCCGCCCTGAACCAGGCGGCGCGCCGACGTCGCGACGCCCTCGTCGTCGAACGGCGTGCTGCCGAACTCGCCGCGGCGATGCGGGTCCTCGTCGATGTCGAGGTGCGACGCGAACACCTCGGTGCCGAGCGCGTCGACCAGGAAGCTCGCCTTGCGGTAGAGGCTGCTGCCGCTCGCGGCCTGGACGAAGTGCCCGAGCAGCCCGCAGGCGAGCGGCGACTCGAACAGCACCGGCACCTTGCGGGTGCCGAGCTTGCGCGCGCCGAGCCGCGACAGCGCGCGTTCGGCGGCATAGCGGCCGACCGCGGCCGGGTCCGCGAGGCGATCGGGATGGCGGGCGGCGGAGTACCAGTCATCGCGCTGCATCGCGCGGCCGCGCTTCGCGATCGGCGCACAGGCGATGGAATGGCGGCTGTACGGATAGCCGCCGACGAAGCCCAGGCTGTTGGCCGAGACGAAGTGGCCGTGGCTCACCGACACCGACGCGCCCTCGGAGTTGACGATGGCCTTGTCCGTCGCGAAGGCCGCGGCCTCCATCGTCTGGGCGATCCCGATCGCGGCGTCGGCCTCGATGGTCCAGGGGTGGAACAGGTCGAGGTCCTTCGGCGCGCGGGCCAGCGTGTCCGCGTCGGGCAGGCCGGCACACGGATCCTCGCCGGTGAACCGGGCGATCTCCCAGGCGGCGCGGACCGTCTGGTCCACCGCGCGCTCGGAGAAGTCGCTGGTGCTCGCATGGCCGCGACGGGCGCCGACGTAGACGGTCACACCCAGACCCTTGTCGCGGGTCTGCTCGATCGTCTCGACCTTGCCCTTGCGCACGCCGACCGACAGGCCCGAACTCTCGGACACGTCGGTGGCCGCGGCCGTGGCCCCGAGCCGGGCCGCGCGGTCGAGCACCGAGCGGGCGAGTTCCTCGAAGCGGTCACGGCTGTGGTCGAACATCGTCCGGGATGGGGTCGGGTGGGGTCGGGCTATCATAGCAAGGCCCCGTGAACGCCCTTCCCGACGCCCCCCAGGACGACGCCGACGACGCCGAGTCCGGCTACGACGGCCCGAGCAAGTCGCAGCGCAAGCGTGACATGCACGCGCTGCAGGACCTCGGCGAGCGGCTGGTCGAGCTGCCCGTCTCGCAGTTCGAGAAGCTCGAGCTGCCGCCCGAGCTGGTCGACGCGGTCGCGCTCGCCCGGCGCATCACCTCGCGCGAGGGCCGACGCCGGCAGCTGCAGTACGTCGGCAAGCTGATGCGCCGAGCCGATGTCGACGCCGAAGCGATCCGCGCGAGGCTGGAGATCGACGACGTGCAGCACCGGCTCGAGACCGCGGTGATGCATGCCGCCGAACGCTGGCGCGACACGCTGATCGAGT
>JBAXJZ010000488.1:0-3594 GCA_037137595.1 Burkholderiales bacterium
CGGCAACTTCAGGCACGACCCCGCCCGGGCCGCGGAGGCCGGCCGCAAGGGCGGGCACGCCTCGCACGGCCATCGCGCCCGGCCCGCCGCCGGTGACGACCGCGAACCCTGCGCGCGCCAGGCAGCGGCCGATCTCGCGCGCGGCCTCGTACTCGAGGCTCCCCTCGGCCACGCGGGCCGAGCCGAAGACCGTCACGCCCGGCCGGCCGATCCGCTCGACGGCCTGGGTTCGGCGATCGTCCGGCAGTGCGCGATGCGCACGCCGCCCGTGCCGTGGCCGACGCTGTGCGCCGAGTTCGCCGCGCTGCCGCGCCCCGCGCCCGACGCGATGCCGCGCGCCGACGCGCTGCGCGGCTGGCTCGCGTCGCGCTTCGACGCGTGGCCGCTGCGCGACGCGCGCGGCGGGTTCGACGGGCTGGTCACCGGCTACTACGAGCCGCTGCTCACCGGCACGCGACGGCGCGACTCCGCGCGACAGGCGCCGCTCTACGCGAAGCCGGCCGACCTGCTGACCATCGACCTCGCGCAGGTGGAGCCGCGGCTCGCGGGGATGCGGCTGCGCGGCCGAGTGCAGGGCGGGCGCGTCGTTCCCTATCCGTCGCGCGCGGAGATCGAGACCGCGCTGCCGCTGGCCGGCAGCGAACTGCTCTGGGTCGACGACCCGGTCGACGCGTTCTTCCTCGAGATCCAGGGCTCGGGCCGCGTGAAGCTGCGCGACGGCAGCACGGTGCGCGTGGGCTACGCCGACCAGAACGGGCATCCGTACCGCGCGATCGGCCGCACGCTGGTCGAACGCGGCGCGCTGCGCGCCGACGAGGTGAGCGCGCCGACGATCCGGAAGTGGCTGCGCGAGCATCCGCGCGAGGCCGCCGACGTGATGCGCACCAATCCGAGCATGGTGTTCTTCCGCGAGCTGCCCGTGCCGCCGCCGGCGCCGCCCGGCGAGCCCGAGGCCGGTCCGCCCGGCTCGCTCGGCGTGCCGCTGACCGCGCTGCGCTCGCTCGCGGTGGACCGGTCGGTGGTGCCGCTGGGCACGCTGGTCTGGCTCGACACCGTGCACCCGGTCGACGGCCGGCCGATCCAGCGCGCGATGGCCGCGCAGGATACCGGCGGCGCGATCACCGGCAGCATCCGCGCCGACTTCTTCTGGGGCTTCGGGCCGGACGCCGAACGCGCGGCCGGCGAGATGCGCCACCGCGGCCGGATGTGGATGCTGTGGCCGCGCGGCGAGACGCCGCCTACGGTTCCCCGGTGATCGCGCGGCGGCCGGCGTTCATCTCGGCCATCAGCTCGATCGAGCGGGCGTCGGTCATCAGGTCGCAGAAGAGCGTGCGTTCGGCGGCGAGGCCGTCGGCGAGGCCCTGCGACGCGGCCGCGCGCACCAGCCGCTTCACGTGCGAGACCGCACGCGGGTGGCGAGCGGCGAGCGCGTGCGCCAGCGCGAGCGCGCGGGCGCGCACCGGCGCGTCGACCACCTCGTCGACGAGCCCGAGCCGCGCGGCATCCTGGGGCGACCAGGTGCGGCCCAGCAGCAGCGAGCGCATCGCGATGCCGGGGCCCACGAGCCGCGTGAGCCGCTGCGTGCCGCCGGCGCCGGGCAGCAGCCCGATGTTCACCTCGGGCAGGCCGATCGGGTAGTCGCCGGCCTGCGCGAGCCGCAGGTCGCAGGCCAGCGCGAGCTCGAAGCCGCCGCCCATCGCGACGCCGTCGATCGCCGCGACGAAGGGAAGCGCGTGCTCCTCGATGCGGCGCAGGCAGCGCAGGTACGGCGATTCGGGCACCGGGCGGTCGAGCGAGAAGCGCAGCCCGCGCGCCGCGAGCGCGCGGCCGCGCGCCTCCAGCGTGTTCACGTCGTAGTGGCGCACGAAGACGCCCCGCCCGGTGCCGGTCACCACCACCGCGCGGAACGCCGGATCGGCGTCGATCGCGTCGAGCGCGGCGGCCAGCTCGACCTCGCTCGCGTCGTCGAGGCAGCCCCGTTCGTCGTTGACCATCACCAGCACCGCGATATGCTCGCCGTCGCGCTCCAGCCGGACCCGTTCGCCATGCATCCCCTGCTCTCCCGTCTGACGGTGCCGCTGGTGGCGGCGCCGATGTTCCGCGTCTCGTCGCCCGAGCTCGTGATCGCCGCGGCCCGCGCGGGCGCGGTCGGCGCGTTCCCGACGCTCAACGCCCGCGACCCCGACCCGCTCGACGCGTGGCTCGAGCGGATCCTCGCGGCCTGCGCCGACGCGCCCGGCCTGCCCGCGGCGAACCTGATTCTGCACAAGTCGAACCCGCGGCGCGACGCGGACCTCGCTTCCGTGATCCGCCACCGGGTGCCGGTGGTGATCGCCTCGGTGGGCGCACCCGACGACGTGGTGGGCCCGGTGCACGGCTACGGAGGCTTCGTGTTCGCCGACGTGGCGACCGTCCGCCACGCGCGCCGCGCGGTGCAAGCCGGCGTCGACGGCCTGGTGCTGCTGACCGCGGGGGCCGGCGGCAACACCGGCTGGCTGAACCCGTTCGCCTTCGTGGCCGAGGTCCGCCGCTTCTTCGACGGCGTGGTCGCGGTCGCGGGGGCGCTCACCGACGGCCGCCAGCTGCACGCGCTGCAGGTCGCCGGCGCGGACCTCGGCCACGTCGGCACGCCCTTCGTCGCCACCGTCGAGAGCCGCGCCGACGACGCCTACAAGGCCGGCGTGGTCGCCGCGGGTGCGGACGACATCGTGGTCACCGACGCGGTCACCGGGATCCCGGCGAGCTTCGTGCGGCCGCGACTGCGCGAACTGGGGCTGATCGACGAACGCGACCGGCCGGCGGCGAAGCCGGCCACCGACGTGAGCGGCTGGGGCGGCGGATCGTGGAGCGCCGGCCAGGGCGCCGGCGGCGTGCCGGACGTCTGCACGACGGCCGAGCGGATCGAGCGGTTCCGGACCGAGTACGAGGCGAGCCTGGCGCGAGCCGGGCGTCCGGGCTGAGAAGGCGGCGGTGCCGCGCGCGCTCAGCTCGCCTTCGAGTTCTCGTCGATCAGCTTGTTGAGCCGGGCGGCGGGGACGCCGCCGGGCAGGCGCTTGCCGTTGGCGAAGAACAGCGTCGGCGTGCCGGTGACCTTGAGCTTGCGGCCGAGCTCGGCCACCTTCTCGACCGGGTTGTCGCAGGTGCCCTTGTTGTCGGGCACGCGGCCCTGGAGCATCAGCTCGTTCCAGGCCTTGACCTTGTCCGACGCGCACCAGGCCTGCGCGGCCTTGATCTTGGAGTCGGCCGCGAGGATGGGCAGCGTGAACGTGTAGATCGTCACGTCCGGGACGTTCAGCAGGTCGCGCCGCAGGTTGCGGCAATGGCCGCAGTTCGGGTCCTCGAAGACCGCGACCTGGCGGGTGCCCTTGCCGTTGACCTGCTTGATCGCCCACGCGAGCGGCAGGTCCTTGAAGTTGACCGCGGTGATCTCGTCGATCCGCTCCTGGGTGAGGTTGCGGTTCGCCTTCAGGTCGATCAGCTGGCCCTCGACGAAGCCGTGCTGGCCCTTGTCGTCGACGTAGATCAGGTCGGTGCCGATCTGCACCTCCCAGATCCCCGGGACCGGCGAGCGGCGCAGCGCGTCGACCTTGAAGC
>JBAXJZ010000489.1:0-3537 GCA_037137595.1 Burkholderiales bacterium
GGCCATGCGACCCGACCGCCGCTCCCCGCTCACGCCGCCGTGACGCGCTTCCTGCTGAAGCGGTTCGCGACGCTCGTCGCCACGCTGGTCGCGACCTCGGTGCTGGTGTTCGTGGTGCTCGAGATCCTGCCCGGCGACGCCGCGCAGATGATGCTCGGTCCGGACGCCGCTCCGGAGGCCGTCGCCGCCTTGCGCGCGAAGCTCGGGCTCGATCGGCCGGCGGTCGAGCGCTACCTGAGCTGGGTCGCCGGGCTGCTCACCGGCGAGCTCGGCGTCAGTCACGCCTACGGCTCGCCGGTGGCGGCGCTGATCGCCGAACGCCTCGCGCTCACCGTGCCGCTCGCGCTGCTCGCGATGACGCTGACCACGGTGCTCGCGCTCGCCGCCGGCGTCTACGCGGCCGCGCGCCATCGCCGCGCGGGCGACGTCGGCGTGATGGCGGTCACCCAGGTCGGCATCGCGATCCCGAACTTCTGGTTCGCGATCCTGCTGATCCTCCTGTTCGCGGTGAACCTGCGCTGGTTCTCCGCGGGAGGCTTCCCGGGCTGGTCCGAGGGCGTGGGCCCCGCGCTGAAGGCGCTGCTGCTGCCCGCGGCCTCGCTCGCGGTCGTGCAGGCGGCGATCCTCGCGCGGATCACGCGCTCGGCGCTGCTCGACGTGCTGCGCGAGGACTTCGTGCGGACCGCGCGCGCCAAGGGCCTGTCGCGCCGCGCCGCGCTGCTCGGCCACGCGCTGCGCAACGCGCTGATCCCGGTGGTGACGGTGATGGGCCTGCAGTTCGCGACGCTGCTGTCGGGCACGATCGTCGTCGAGAGCGTGTTCTACCTGCCCGGCCTGGGCCGCCTGATCTTCCAGTCGATCTCGAACCGCGACCTCGTCGTGGTGCGCAACTGCGTGATGCTGCTCGCGGCGATGGTCACGGTGGTGAACTTCGTCGTCGACCTGCTCTACGCGGCGATCGACCCGCGGCTGCAGCCCTCGGACGCCTGACCGTGGACACCTTCGCGCGGCGCGCGGCGCGCCATCCGAGCTTCGTCGCGGGCGCCGCGCTGACGCTGCTGGTGGTCGCGGCCGCGCTGCTGTCGCTCGCCTGGACGCCCTGGCCGGTCGACGACATCGACGTCACCCGCAAGCTCGCGCCGCCGTCGGCCGAGCACTGGCTGGGCACCGACTCGTTCGGCCGGGACGTCGCGTCGCTGCTGCTCGCCGGCGCGCGCAACTCGCTGCTGGTGGGCACGATCGCGGTGGGCATCGGACTGTTCGTCGGCACCGCGTTCGGGCTGCTCGCGGCTGCGCGCCGAGGCTGGGTCGAGGAGGCGATCATGCGCGCCACCGACTTCACCTTCGCGTTCCCGGCCCTGCTGTCGGCGATCATGATGACCGCGGTGTTCGGGCCCGGCATCGTGGTGTCGATCGCCGCGATCGGGCTCTTCTACGTGCCGGTGTTCGCGCGCGTGGTCCGTGCGTCGGCCAACGCGGTGTGGGCGCGCGAATACGTGCTCGCGGCGCGGGCGGCGGGCAAGGGCACGTTGCGGATCACGCTCGAGCACGTGCTGCCGAACGTCGCCTCGGTGCTGATCGTGCAGGCCACCATCCACTTCGCGCTCGCCATCCTCGCCGAGGCCGCGCTCTCCTACCTCGGGCTCGGCACGCAGCCGCCGCAGCCCTCGTGGGGCCGGATGCTCAACGACGCGCAGGCGCTGCTGTTCCAGGCGCCGCGCCTCGCGGTGTTCCCGGGCGTGGCGATCGCCGTCGCGGTGATGGGCCTGAACCTGCTGGGCGACGGACTGCGCGACCTGCTCGACCCGCGGCTCGCGAGGGCCCGGTGAGCGCGCCGGCCGAGCCCCTGCTCGAGGTCCGCGACCTGCGGGTCGCGCTGCGGACCGCGCGCGGCGACGCGGAGGCGGTGCGCGGCACCGCGTTTTCGCTCGATCGCGGCGAGACCCTCGGCGTGGTCGGCGAGTCGGGCTGCGGCAAGTCGATCACCGCGCTGGCGCTGATGGGGCTGCTGCCCGAGGGCGCCCGGATCTCGGGCAGCGTGCGCTTCGCCGGCCGCGAGCTCGTCGGGCTGCCGGAGGCCGACTGGTGCCGGCTGCGTGGCGACCGGATCGCGATGGTCTTCCAGGAGCCGATGACCACGCTGAACCCCTTGCACCCGATCGGCCGGCAGGTGGCCGAGCCGCTGCGCATCCACCGCGGCCTCGACGCGGCCGCCGCGCGCGCGGCGGCCGTGCGCCTGCTGGACCGGGTCGGCATCGCCGACGCGGCCCGGCGCGCCGACGCCTATCCGCACCAGCTCTCGGGCGGCCAGCGCCAGCGGGTGACGATCGCGATGGCGCTCGCCTGCGGCCCCGACCTGCTGATCGCCGACGAGCCGACCACCGCGCTCGACGTGACGCTGCAGGGGCAGATCCTCGACCTCGTCGCCGGACTGGTCGAGGAACGCGGCATGGCCCTGATGCTGATCTCGCACGACCTCGGCGTGATCGCCGAGAACGTCGAGCGGATGCTGGTGATGTACGGCGGCACGGTGGTCGAGCGCGGACCGATGCGCGCGGTGTTCGGCCGGATGGCGCACCCGTACACGCGCGGGCTGTTCGCCGCGCGGCCGCGGCTGGGTTCGGGTCGCGGCGAGCCGCTCTCGACCATTCCCGGCACCGTGCCCGAACTCGCCGACCTGCCCGCCGGCTGCCCGTTCGCGGGGCGCTGCACGCTCGCGATCGATGCCTGCCGCGCCGCGATGCCGCCCGAGCTCGACCTGGGTGCGGGCCACGCGGCCCGCTGCATCCGCATCGACGAGGCGGCCCGATGACCGGTCCGCTGCTCGCGGTGCACGACCTGGTCAAGCGCTATCGGCTGCCGCGCACGCGGCTGCTCGGACCCGCGCCCGAGCTGCTCGCGCTCGACGGGGTGAGCCTCGCGATCGACGCCGGCCGCAGTCTGGGCGTTGTGGGCGAGTCGGGGTCCGGCAAGTCGACGCTCGCACGCGCGGCGATGGCGCTCGAGCGGCCGACCTCGGGCCGCGTCGAGCTGCTCGGGCGCGACCTGAACGCGCTGCCGCCGGCCGAGCTGCGCGCGGCGCGGCGCGACTTCCAGATGGTGTTCCAGGACCCGTACGGCTCGCTCGATCCGCGCCAGACGGTCGCGCGGATCGTCGCCGAGCCGCTCGAGGCCACCGGCCGCTCGACGCCCGCCGAGCGTCGCGAGCGTGCCGCCGAGGCGCTCGCGTCGGTGGGCCTGCGCGCGTCCGACCTCGACAAGGTGCCGCACGAGTTCTCCGGCGGACAGCGGCAGCGGATCGCGATCGCGCGGGCGCTGATCACGCGGCCGCGGCTGATCGTCGCCGACGAGCCGGTGAGCGCGCTCGACGTCTCGGTGCAGGCGCAGGTGCTGAACCTGCTGCGCGACCTGCAGCAGCGCTTCGGCCTCACCTACCTGCTGATCAGCCACGATCTCGCGGTGGTCGACCATGTCTGCGACCGCGTCGCGGTGATGTTCGCCGGCCGCGCGGTGGAGGAGGGCGCACCGGCCGAGCTG
>JBAXJZ010000490.1:0-3530 GCA_037137595.1 Burkholderiales bacterium
GGGGCGTCCGGGCGTGCATCGCGGGGCGGTCGCGCGTCAGGGCGACGCGCCGTCGTTCACTCGACCCGGGCCTTCTTGCGCAGCGTCTCCTGCAGCGTCTGGATGCGCCGGCGCTCCAGCTCCTGCTTGATCTGCGGCGCGACCTGCTCGAGCGGCGGCGGCGCCTGGTCGCGGACGTCGTCGAGCCGGATCACGTGCCAGCCGAAGTCGGTCTTGACCGGCATGTCGGTGGTCTTGCCCTTCTCGAGCTTGACCATCGCCTCGCTGAACGGCTTCACGAAGGTGTCCGGCCCGTTCCAGTCGAGGTCGCCGCCGTTGGTCTTCGAGCCCGGGTCCTTGGACTGCTTGGCCGCGAGTTCCTCGAACTTCGCGCCCTTCTTCAGCGCGTCGATGACGCCCTTGGCCTCGGCCTCGGTCTCGACCAGGATGTGCCGCGCGCGGTATTCCTTGCCGCCGCCCGCGCCCTGGGTGAGCTTGTCGTACTCGCCCTTCACCTCGGCGTCGGTGACCGGCGTGTTCTTCAGGTGGTCGCGGATCACCGCGCGGATCAGGATGTCCTGCCGGGTCTGCTCGAGCTGCCGCTGGACGTCGGTCTGGCGGGTCAGGCCCTTGCGCTCGGCCTCCTGCGCGAAGATCTCGCGGGCGATCAGCTCGTCGCGGATCGCGTTGCGCAGCTCGGGCGTGTCCGGCCGGCCCTGCTGGACCATCGCCGCGACGAACTCGTCGAGCTTCGCCTTCGGGATCGCCTTGCCGTTGACGAGCGCGGCGTTCTGCGCATGCGCGACGCCGGCCTGGACACACAGCGCCACGACCACGGCGGGCAGGGCACGACGGAGGAATACGTTCATGGACATCGGGAGGGCGTAGGGGGGAGTCGGGGGTCCGGACCCCTCCGGGCGTGCCGGACGGGGGCGGGCGATCAGCCGGTGTCAGGACGGGCGGGACGCGGCTTCTGCCGGGGACCGGGCCACGATCACCAGCGCGTGGACGCGATGGGGCATCCAATCCCGGACGGCATCATACACGAGGCGATGTCGGGCCACGGTCGAGGCGCCCTCGAAGCGCGGCGACACGATGGTCACCGTGTAGTGACCCGCGCCGCCCTTGGAGCCGGCGTGGCCGGCGTGCAGGTGACTGTCGTCCTGCAGCTCGATCCTCAGCGCGTCGGGGAACGCACCCTCGAATCGGGCGCGCAGCTCGTCGAGTCCCGGGCGCATCAGGTCGGCTCCTCGGCGTGGCGGCCGACCCAGAAGGCCTGCGCGATGACAAAGACGATCGTCGCGGCCAGGGTGCCGAACACCTTGAAGTTCACCCAGACATCGAGCGGGAAGCTGTAGGCGACCGCGATGTTGGCCACCCCCATCGCGACGAAGAACGCGACCCAGGCCAGGGTCAGGCGGCGCCAGATCGCGTCGGGCAGCTTGAGCTGCGAGCCCATCATGGCGCGCAAGGGGTTCTTGCCGGTGAAGCGGGGCGCGAGCAGGAGGGCGGCCGCGAACAGCGCGTAGAGCACCGTCGGCTTCCACTTGATGAAGGTCTCGTCGTGGAAGAGCAGGGTCATGCCGCCGAAGACGACGATGATCGCGAGGCTCGCCCACTGCATCGGTTCGACCGCCTTGCCGCGCAGCTTCAGCCACGCGATCTGGCCGATCGTCGCGACGATCGCCACCCCGGTCGCGACGTAGATGTCGGCGAGCTTGAAGGCGACAAAGAACAGCAGGATCGGGAACAGGTCGAACAGGAGCTTCATGAGGCATCCGGTGACGGTGGGCGGCACGGGCCGAGAGGTCGGCGCTGCCGGCGGCGGGTGGGCGTGGCCCGCCCAACGGGCCCCGCATTCTACGGGGCACACCCGGCCGGCTGCTTGACGGCCGCGTGACGGCTGGCGACCATTGCGCGCCGCGGCGGGCGGCGGTCCCGCCGCGGCGCCCGCACCGACCATTCCCACAGACATCCTCCCAGGAGACGCTCCATGCAGGGCCTGATGATGGACATGCCGTTGCTCGTGTCCAACCTGCTGCACCACGCCGCCCGCCACTTCCCCGAGGTCGAGATCGTCTCGCGGCGTGTCGAAGGCGACATCCACCGCTACAGCTACAAGGCCTGCCACGACCGCGCGGCGCGCCTGGCCGACGCCTTCACGAAGCGCGGCGTCCACGTCGGCGACCGGGTGGCCACGCTCGCGTGGAACGGCTACCGGCACATGGAGATCTACTACGCGGCGGCCGGCCTGGGCGGCGTCGTGCACACGATCAACCCGCGCCTGCACCCCGAGCAGATCGCCTGGATCGTCAACCACGCGAACGACACCTTTCTCGCGTTCGACCTGACCTTCGTGCCCATCGTCGAGGCGATCGCGGCCCACTGCCCGAACGTGCGCGGCTGGATCGCGATGTGCGACCGTGACCGGATGCCCGCCACCACGAAGATCCCGAACCTGCTCTGCTACGAGGAGCTGCTCGCCGAGGGCGCCGACGGCTACGTCTGGCCGGAGATCGACGAGCGCTCGGCCTGCGGCCTGTGCTACACCTCGGGCACGACCGGCAATCCGAAGGGGGCGCTCTACAGCCACCGCTCGACGGTGCTGCACGCCTACGCGGCCGCGCTGCCCGACGCGATGGGCGCCTCGGCGCGCGACTCGATCCTGCCGGTCGTCCCGATGTTCCACGTCAACGCGTGGGGCCTGCCGTACACCGCTCCGCTGGTCGGCGCGAAGCTGGTCTTCCCCGGCCCGGCGCTCGACGGCAAGTCGATCTACGAGCTCTTCGAGACCGAGAAGGTCACCTACAGCGCGGGCGTGCCCACCGTCTGGCTCGGCCTGCTGCAGTACGTGGCGTCGAACGGCCTGAAGTTCTCGACCTTCCGCCGCACCGTGATCGGCGGCTCGGCCTGCCCGCCGGCGATGATCAAGGCGTTCCAGGAGCAGTACGGCGTCGACGTGATCCACGCCTGGGGCATGACCGAGATGTCGCCGCTGGGCACGCTGTCGCGGCTGCAGAACAAGCACCTCGACCTGCCGGCCGACGCCCGGCAGAAGATCCTGGAGAAGCAGGGCCACGTGATCTTCGGCGTCGACATGAAGATCGTCGGTGACGACGGCCAGGAACTGCCCTGGGACGGCAAGACCTACGGCGACCTGCTTGTCCGCGGGCCGTGGGTGGTCAAGGAGTACTTCAAGGGCGAGGGCGGCGACCCGCTGAAGTACGACTCGGAAGGCCGCGGCTGGTTCCCCACCGGCGACGTCGCGACCATCGACGCCGACGGCTACATGCAGATCACGGACCGCAGCAAGGACGTGATCAAGTCCGGCGGCGAGTGGATCAGCTCGATCGACCTCGAGAACCTCGCGGTCGCGCACCCGGCGGTCGCGCAGGCCGCGGTGATCGGCATCGCGCACCCGAAGTGGGACGAGCGGCCGCTGCTGATCGTCGTGAAGAAGCCGGGCGCCGAGGTCACCCGCGACGAACTGATCAAGTTCTACGAGGGCAAGATCGCGAAATGGTGGACGCCCGACGACGTGCAGTTCGTCG
>JBAXJZ010000491.1:0-3518 GCA_037137595.1 Burkholderiales bacterium
GGGGGCGTGCGCGGCGCCGCGCACGCGGATCGCCGCGCATCGGGGATCGCCGCGCGCGGCCGGCGTCAGCCGGGGCGCGCCGTCGCGAGCGCCTGGGCCGCCGCGAAGCCGCTCGCCCAGGCCCACTGGAAGTTGTAGCCGCCGAGCCAGCCGGTCACGTCGACCACCTCGCCGATGAAGTGCAGGCCGGGCACCCGGTGCGCCTCGAGCGTGCGCGGATCGAGCTCGGCCGTGGCCACGCCGCCGGCGCTCACCTCGGCCTTGCGCCAGCCTTCGGTGCCCGCCGGCAGCACCCGCCAGTCGTGGAAGCGCGCCGCGAGCGCCGCCAGCGCCTTGTTGCCGAGCTCGGCGAGACGGCGCTCGGGCGGCGGGCCGCCGGCCGACGCGTCCTCCAGCCAGGCCTGCGCGAGGCGGCGCGGCACGATGCCCGCCAGCGCGGTGCCCAGCTGCTGGCGGGTGCCCTCGCGCGCGGCGAGCAGCGCGTCGGCGATCCGCAGGCCCGGCGCCAGATCGATCGCCAGCGGTTCGCCCGGCCGCCAGAAGCTCGAGATCTGCAGGATCGCCGGGCCGGACAGCCCGCGGTGGGTGAACAGCAGGTCCTCGTCGAAGCGGGTGGCACCCGGCACGCCGGGCAACGACACGCCGACCTCGAGCGCGAGCCCGGCGAGCGCCGCGAACGGCTGCCATGACTGCGCGGTGAAGGTCAGCGGCACGAGCGCCGGACGCGGCTCGATCACCTGCAGGCCGAGTCGCGCGGCCAGCCGGTGCCCCCAGTCGGTGGCGCCGATCTTGGGGATCGGCGGGCCGCCGGTGGCGACGACCAGTGCGCGCGCGGCGAGCGGACCGGCGTCGGTGTCGAGCACGAAGCGCTCGCGTGGCTCCCCGGCCGCGTCCGCGACGCGGACCTCGCGGACCGCGCAGGGCCGGTACCAAGCCACGCCGCCGCGGTCGCACTCGGCGCGCAGCAGCTCGATGATCCGCTCGGACGAGTCGTCGCAGAAGAGCTGCCCGCGGTGCTTCTCGTGCCAGCCGACGCGGTACGACTCGACCAGCTTCACGAAGCGGCGCGGCCCGTAGGCGCGCAGCGCGGTGCGGGCGAAGCGCGGGTCCTCGGACAGGAAACGCTCCGGGCGATCGGCCTCGAGGTTCGTGAAGTTGCACCGGCCGCCGCCCGAGATGCGGATCTTCTCGGCGAGGCGCGGGGCGTGGTCGACGAGCGCGACGGCGAGCCCGCGCTGCGCGGCCACGCCGGCGCAGAACAGGCCCGCCGCGCCCGCGCCGACGACGAGGGCGTCGTATCGCTGCATGGAGGCCTTCGCGGGCGGACGCGCCCGACGGACAGGCCGCGATTCTAGCCGTGGGCGACGGCGCGGGGCGCCGCGACGGGCGCCTCGCCGGCCGCGACGGCGCCGAGCGCCCGGCCCACCAGCAGGATCGCCGGGCTGCCGAGCCGCTCGGCCGCGATCGTGCCGACGAGCGCGCCCAGGGTGGTCCGCACGGTGCGCTGGGCCGACGCGACGCCCGCCGACTGCACGATGGCCGCGGGCAGCGTGTCCGGCAGGCCGGCGGCGCGCAGCGCGTCGCGGATCTCGGCCGCGCGCGCCACGCCCATGTAGATCGCGAGCGTGAGGCCGGAGCGCGCGAGCGCCGCCCAGTCGGCCTCGTCGCCGCCCGGCGCCGGGTGGCCGGTGACGAAGGCCACGCCGTGCGCAAGCTCGCGGTGGGTGAGCGAGGTGCCCAGCGCCTGTGCGGCGGCGACGCCCGCGGTCAGCCCGCTCACCACTTCGCAGGGCACGCCGCGTTCGGCGAGGAAGGCGATCTCCTCGCCCGCCCGCCCGAAGAGCATCGGGTCGCCGCCCTTGAGCCGCACGACGCGCGCGCCGGTGCGCGCGCAGCGGACCATCAGCCGCTGGATGAAGGTCTGTGGCGTCGAGCGACAGCCGCCGCGCTTGCCGACGCGGATCACGCGGGCGTCGGGCCGCGCGAGGGCGACCACCCGCGCGTCGACCAGGTCGTCGACCAGCAGCACGTCGGCCGACTCGATCGCGCGCGCGGCGCGCAGCGTCAGCAGGTCGGGGTCGCCGGGGCCGGCGCCCACCAGCAGCACGGGCACGATGGGGCGGCGGGGCAGGTCCGTCACGGTCGCGACACGGTCGATCAGGCCGCGACCGCGGCGCGCAGCCGCGGCCGCACGCCCAGCGCGTGCAGCACCGCCGCGACCTGCTGCTCGATCGGCTCGGGCACCGGCCGCTCGCCGGCCAGCACCGACTGGATCCAGCGCGCGGTGGCCGGCGCGTCATGCGGATCGGGCAGCGCCGGCATCTCGCGCGCGGGGCCCGCGGTGGCCGGCACCAGCACCTCGCTGCCGCCTTCGTGGACCCAGTCGATCTGCGCGGCGCGGCGGGTGCTCGCCACCACTTCGCCCTCGGTGCCGCGCATCACCAGCGCGGGCCGGCCGGTGACCTCGAAGTACTGGTGCTGCAGCGACGAGAACTCGGGATGCGTGAACGCGGTCATCCGCAGGCAGGCCGACGCGTCCGTCGGGTTCAGCAGCTTGGCGAGCGAGTGGCCGACGTTGCGCACGCCGAGCTGCCAGCGCAGCTCGAGCAGCGCCGCGAGCCGCGGCGACAGCGCGCCCACCGGCACGAAGGCCGGGTCGCCGCGCGCGATCGCGGACTCCGCCGAGCCGATGCCGCCGGCCGAGCCCAGTCCCATCGCCTGCATGATCTCGGCGGTGGTGGTGCGCTTGGGGTCCGCGTTCACGCCGTGCACGACGACCTGCACGCCCGCGTCGGCGAGCAGGCACGCGAGCAGCGGCACGAGGTTCGCGGTGTGCCGCGCGCCGTTGTAGCTCGGGATGGACACGGCGGGCCGCGCCGGATCGACCGGCACCTTCGCGAGCAGCGGATCGAGCACGTCGACGCCCGCGCGCAGTTCCTCGAGGCTCTCGCCCTTCATCCGCAGCGCGATGAGGATCGCGCCGAGCTCGATGTCGGCGAATCCCCCGCCGAACATCGCGTCGAACATCGCGACCGCGCTGTCGTACGAGAGACCGCGCGCGCCTTCGCGTCCGCGTCCGATCTCCTTGATGAAGGGCTGGGCATCCATGAGGGCTCCGTTGGCGGAGCGACGTCTTGCAAGGGCCGTGCCGGGTGTCGTGGACAGTCGAAACCGCACGATCGTCGGGCGCGGTCCGCTCATCCGCTCACCCGCTCGGGCGGGTGGGGCGCGTCGGCGACCAGTCGGGCCACCTCGATCCGGCACGAACCGCAGCCGGTGCCGCAAGAGAGTGCGGCCTGCACCGCATCGAGGCGTCGCTCGCCGGTCCGCCCGACGAACTCGACGATCTGGCGGTCGGTCGTGCCGACGCAGCTGCAGACGGTCCGCGCGCGCGGCGCGTCCGGGCCGCCACCGGGGGCGAGCAGCGTGGCGAGCGATCGCGGCGCCACGCCGTCGACGAGCGCGCCGCGCAGCCGCGCGGCCTCGGCCTCGTCGACGGCGCCCGCGCCGCCGCTGGC
>JBAXJZ010000492.1:0-3502 GCA_037137595.1 Burkholderiales bacterium
ATCGGGGGTACTCGTGGGGGGTCGTCGGGGTCAGTAGAGGGTGCGGCGCAGACCGACGTCGACGGCCGACGCGCGGGCGTGCATCGCACGGTAATGGGGTTCCAGGCTGGCGGCCTGCGCGCGGGCGGCCTCGGTGCGCCCGCGATGACCGCGCATCAGCTCGCGCATCTCGGCCCGCAGCGCGGACTCGTCGACCGTGGTGATCCGGCCGGCCTCGTAGACCACGCGGCCGTCCACGACCGTGGCCCGCAGCGACTGGCCGTCCTCGCAGTGCACGAGCTGGCGGCGCAGGTCGTTGAGCGGCGTGTAGGCCACGGTGTCGAGGTCGAGCAGGATCAGGTCGGCCCGGGCGCCGACACGCAGCTCGCCGAACTCGCCCGCCGCGCGCATGCCGCGCGCGCCGCCGCGGGTCATCGCGCGCAGCACCTCGTCCGGGCGGGGCCACCGGTCGAAGTCGGGCGTGGACAGCGTGTGGACGAGGGCCGCGGTCTTGCCGACGAACCAGGGGTTCACGCTGTCGTCGGTGTTCATCTCGTCCGAGCCCAGGCAGACCGGCACGCCGGCGTCGTGCAGCGCACGCCAGGGCATCATGCCGCTGCCCAGGCGCAGGTTGCAGACCGGGTTGTGGGCGACCGTGCAGCCCGAGGCGGCGAGCAGTTCGAGGTCGGCGTCGTCGATCCAGATCGCATGGATCGCGAGCATCCGTTCGTCGAGCACGCCCAGCACATGCAGGCGCCGGATCGGCGACATGCCCCACGCGAGGTCCGCGTGGACCCGCTGCAGTCGGGTCTCCAGCAGGTGCACGTCGAACGGGAGATCGTGCTCGCGCGACAGCGCGGACAGCGCCTGCAGGTAGGGCTCGCTCACCCGCTGCGGCGCGGAGCACGAGACCGCCACCCGCAGCCGCCCGCCCTCGGCGCCGTGCCAGCGGCCGATCATCCCGCGATACAGCGCGATCAGCTCGTCGCCGGACTGGCGCGGCGCCTCGTCCATCGCGCGCCTGAGCTCCGGCGTCAGCAGCTCGGCCAGCCAGGGCAGCTTCTCGTGCTCGACGAGCTCGGGCTGGTCGATCGTCACCGTCGCGCGCAGGCCCACGTCGCGATAGGCGGCGAAGATCGCGTCGATGCCCGCGTCGGTCGCGACCGGGACGTGGTAGGCGTCGTCGTGGACCGCGGTCACGCCCCGGCGCAGCATCTCGAGCGCGCCGATCGCGGTGCGCACGTAGGCCAGCCGCGCCGCGTCGCCGCCTTCGGCCAGCGGCGGCACCTCGTGCAGCATGAACAGCTCGAGCGGGTAGCCGGGCAGGCTGCCCTTCATCAGGTTGCCCGGCGAGTGGAAGTGGCCGTTGACCAGGCCCGGCATCGCGAGCAGGCCCCGCCCGTCGATCGTGCGCGCCGCGGCGCGGGGATGCCGGGCCGCCGCGTCGGGACCGAGGGCGACGATCCGGCCGGCCTCGACGACGACGTCGGCCTCGTCCCACTCGGTGTCGGCGTCGTCGAGCGGAAGCACGCGGGCCCCGCGGACACACAGGCTGTCGGGTTCCGTCACCGGCACGCCTCCCTGCGTCCCACGGTCGACACCAGCCTATCGGATTGTCGACAATCGGTCGATGGCCCGTCGACCGGCCGACCACGCACGACGCCCGTGCACGCCGGCGCGGACCACCCCGCGACGGTGCGCGGAACGGCGACATCGTGGTGCAGGCGGCGTCCGGGGTCGGCCATGGTCCTGTCCTTGCAAGAGCCGTGCTGACGCCTCGGTCGCGCGCGGCGATACTCGCCGGGTCGACCCGGTCGGGCGGGCCCGCGGGGCCCGCGACCGGGGCGGACGCGGGCCCGGAGCGCCGATGAGACTGCTGGTCGCCAACTCGAACACTTCCGATTTCGTCACCGGCCGGGTGGCCGAGGGCGCCCGCACGGCCGCGCGGCCGGGCACGGAGATCGTCGCGGTCACCGGTCGCTTCGGCGCGCGGGTGATCGCCACCCGCACCGAACTCGCGGTCGCCGAGCACGCGACGGTGGAACTGCTCGCCGAGCACGCGCCCGGCTGCGACGCCGCGATCATCGCGGTCTCGTACGACTGCGGACTCTGGGCCGCCCGCGAGATGCTCGACATCCCGGTGGTGGGCATCACCGAGGCCGCGCTGGTCACCGCAAGCCTGCTCGGCACGCGGATCGGCATGGTGGTCTTCGGCGACCGCGTGCTGCCGATCTACCGGGAGGTGGTCGAGCGGCACGGCTACGGCACGCGGGTCGCGGCCTGGCGCGGGATCGTCTCGGATGCGCCCTACTCGCCCGGCGACACGAGCGCGTCGGACGCGATGGCGGTGTCGGCCGCGGTGGAGCTGGCCGAGCGCGACGGCTGCGAGGCGATCGTGCTGACCGGCGCGGTGATGGCCGGGGTCGCCGAGCGGCTGCAGCCGCGGGTGCCGGTGCCGATCGTCGATGGCGTGACCTGCGCGGTCCGGGTCGCCCAGATGCTGGTCGACGCGCGTCCCGCGAAGCCGCGCACCGGCAGTCTCGCGCCGCTGCCCGCGCGCGCGCAGCACGGCGTGGGCGCCGCGCTCGCCGCGCGCTTCGGCGGCGGGACCGCGACGTGACCGCCTTCGCCCCGCCCCGCCGGCACGGCCGCTTCGACGAGCGGGCGATCGTCGACCGCCCGCTCGCGCCCTGGCCGGGCGGTCGCCGGCTGGCCGTCTACGTCGCGCTGAACCTCGAGCAGTACGCGTTCGGCGAAGGACGGGTCGAGGACCTCTGCCCGGGCATCCCGCCGCCGGACGTGCTGAACGACTCGTGGCGCGAGTACGGCAACCGGGTGGGCGCATGGCGGCTCGCCGACCTGTTCGAGCGGCGCGGCTGGCCGCCCACGCTGCTGGTGAATTCGGCGCTCTACCGCACCTGGCCGGGCCTGCCGGCACGCTTTCGCGCGATGGGGGCGGAGATCGCCGCGCACGGCCGGACGAACGCCGAGGACCAGGCCGGGCTCGACGAGCCCGCCGAACGCGCGCTGATCGATCACGTGACCGCCGAGATCGCCGCGCACGAGGGCGCGTCGCCCGCGGGCTGGCTGTCGCCGTGGATCGCCGAGACCCCGCTCACGCCCGACCTGCTGCACGAGGCCGGCTACCGCTACCTGCTCGACTGGTGCATGGACGACCAGCCGGTCTGGCTGCGCACCCGCGCCGGCCGGATCCTGTCGGTGCCCTATCCCCAGGAGCTCAACGACAGCGCGGCGATCATCGGCCGCCGCGTCGACGCACACGACTTCGCGACGATGGTGATCGACCAGTTCGACGAGATGCTCGAGCAGGCCGAGGCCGGTCCGCCGCTGGTGATGGGGATCGCCCTGCACGCGATGATCGTCGGCCAGCCCTTCCGGCTGCGGGCGCTGCGGCGCGCGCTGGACCACGTGGTCGCGCACCGCGACCGGTGCTGGCTCGCGACCGCCGGCGAGATCGCCGCGGCCGCGGCGCCGACCGCCGTCTGATCCGCGCCGCGGGCGC
>JBAXJZ010000493.1:0-3477 GCA_037137595.1 Burkholderiales bacterium
CCAGGCCGGTGGCCGCGCGGACCACCTTGATGACCTCGACCTTCTTCTCGCCGGCGGCCAGGAGCATGACCGTGAATTCGGTCTTCTCCTCGGCGGCCGGGGCGGCGGCACCGCCACCGGCGGCCGGGGCCGCGGCGACGGCGACGGCGGCAGCGGCCGACACGCCGAACTTCTCTTCCATCGCCTTGATCAGCTCGGACAGCTCGAGCACGGTCATGCCGGCGATCGCGTCCAGGATTTCGTCTTTGTTCAGTGCCATGATGATGATTCCAGTCGAATGCGGATACGTTGAAAGGTGATCGGAGGGATCGGCTTTATGCCCCGGCCTTCTCGCGCTCGTCGCGCAGCGCGGCGACGGTCCGGACGAACTTGCCCGGAACCTCGTTCAGCGTGCGGACGAACTTCGCGACCGGCGCCTGCATGGTGGCCATCAGGGTCGACAGGAGCTCCTCGCGGCTCGGCATCGACGCCAGCGCCTTGACCCCGTTCGCGTCCATCACGAACTTGGGCATGGCACCGGCCTTGATGACCAGCTTGTCGTTGCTCTTGGCGAAATCCGACAGCACCTTCGCGGCCGACACGGGATCCTTCGAGATGCCGTAGATGAGCGGCCCTACCATCTTGTCGGACAGACCCTCGAACGGCGTCCCGGCGACCGCGCGACGCGCGAGCGTGTTCTTCAACACGCGCAGGTACACGCCCGACTGACGCGCCTGCTTGCGCAGGGCGGTGATCGAGCCGACCTCCAGACCACGGTACTCGGCGACGATGATCGCCTGGGCCTGCGCGACTTCCGCGCCGACCTCGTCGATCACTACCGCCTTCTCTTCACGATTGAGACCCACGGTCCTTCGCTCCTACCAGGTTCGACGGCCCGACCGGATGGCCGGGACCGTCTCCGACACCCGACCGGCTGGTCGGGCGTCCGTTACGGCGACCGTTCGTGAGTCCCTGCCGCATTCGACGACGTCATGACGACGCCCTTCTCGTACGACCGAAAACCCGCTCCGGGACCGCCATCTGCGCAGGGCGCTCTCGCGATTAAGGTGCTGCGGACAGAAGCCCGCCGCGCCCCCTGCGGTCTTTGACGACCTGTCCGCCTCGCGGCGGACAGCCCAAAGTGCCTTCGCGGCGCCGGTGGTCGCGGTTCGCGCGTCCACCGTCGCCGCCTCGTTCATCCGCCTCAGGCCGCCTGCGCGGCGAGGCTGGTGGTGTCGACCCGCACGCCGATGCCCATCGTGCTCGAGACCGCCACCTTGCGCAGGTAGATGCCCTTCGAGCTCGCCGGCTTGGCGCGGTTCAGCGCCTCGATCAGCGCGGCCAGGTTGGTGCGCAGCGCGTCCGGCTGGAACGACGCGCGACCGATGGTCGCGTGGATGATGCCGGCCTTGTCGGTCCGGTACTGGACCTGACCGGCCTTGGCGTTCTTCACCGCGGTGGCGACGTCGGGGGTCACGGTGCCGACCTTCGGGTTCGGCATCAGGCCGCGCGGGCCGAGGATCTGGCCCAGGCCGCCGACGACGCGCATCGCGTCGGGCGAGGCGATCACCACGTCGAAGTCGAGCTGGCCGGCCTTGACCTTCTCGGCCAGGTCTTCCATGCCGACGATGTCGGCGCCGGCGGCGCGCGCCTCTTCGGCCTTCGCGCCCTGCGTGAACACCGCGACGCGGACCGACTTGCCGGTGCCGGCGGGCAGCACGACCGAGCCGCGGACGACCTGGTCGGATTTCTTGGCGTCGACGCCGAGCTGGACGGCGACGTCGATCGACTCGTCGAACTTGGCGACGGCGCATTCCTTCACCAGCGCGATCGCGTCGGTGACCGGGTACAGCTTGCGGGAGTCGACCTTGGCGCGGAGCGCCTTGGTGCGCTTGGACTGGCGTGCCATGGTTACAGGCCCTCCACCGTGATGCCCATGCTGCGGGCCGAGCCCGCGACCGTGCGGACCGCGGCCTCGAGGTCCGAGGCGGTCAGGTCCGGCATCTT
This sequence comes from Burkholderiales bacterium, assembly GCA_037137595.1. Lineage (GTDB taxonomy): Bacteria > Pseudomonadota > Gammaproteobacteria > Burkholderiales > Burkholderiaceae_E > UBA4615. The sequence goes on from JBAXJZ010000493.1 coordinate 1,987, forward strand.
CAGCTTGGCGATCTCTTCCGCCTGCGCACGGGTGATCTTGCCGACCTTGTCCGTGTGCGGGGTCTTCGAGCCCTTGTCGACCTTCGCGGCCTTCTTGATGAGGATGGTCGCCGGCGGCGTCTTCATCACGAAGGTGAAGGACTTGTCCGCGAACGCGGTGATCACCACCGGGATCGGGAGGCCGGGCTCCATGCCCTGGGTCTGCGCGTTGAACGCCTTGCAGAACTCCATGATGTTCAGGCCGCGCTGGCCGAGCGCCGGCCCGATGGGCGGCGACGGGTTGGCCTTGCCTGCAGGGACCTGCAGCTTGATGAAACCGACGATCTTCTTGGCCATGACTGGCTCGTGCTCCGTCTGGGTTGAGTGCCAGCGCCGGTTCGACACCCGAAGGTGCTACTTCGGCTCCTCAGTTCGCATGCGCCGGGCGGGCGGGCCGCCTTCGGCGTTCGGGACGGCCGCGGGGCCGTCCGCGGGGCGCATGCGCGCCCCGGAAACGGTGTTACAGCTTCTCGACCTGCCCGAATTCGAGCTCGACCGGGGTCGCGCGACCGAAGATGGTCACCGACACGCGCAGGCGGCTCTTCTCGTAGTTGACTTCCTCGACATTGCCGTTGAAGTCGGTGAACGGACCTTCCTTCACCCGGACCATCTCGCCGACCTCGAACAGGGTCTTGGGCTTGGGTTTCTCCACGCCCTCCTGCATCTGGCTCATGATCTTGTCGACCTCCTTCTCGGAGATCGGGGTCGGCTTGTGCCCGGAGCCGCCGACGAAGCCCGTCACCTTGGCGGTGTTCTTCACCAGGTGCCAGGTGTCGTCGTTCATCTCCATCTCGACGAGCACGTAGCCGGGGAAGAACCGGCGCTCGGAGATCGTCCGCTGCCCGTTCCGCATCTCGACCACTTCCTCGGTCGGGACGAGGATCTTGCCGAACTGGTCCTGCATGCCGGCCCGCTCGACGCGGTCCTGCAGCGCGCGGGCCACGCTCTTCTCCATGCCCGAGTAGGCATGCACGACGTACCAACGCTTGCTCATCGCTTCCATCCGAGGATCAGGTCGTAGAGCACCCATTCCAGGCTCTTGTCGACGACCCAGAGGAAGACCGCCATGACGACCACGAAGGCGAAGACGTAGGCGGTGACCATCCACGTCTCTTTCTTTTCGGGCCACACGACGCGCTTCGTCTCGGCCCAGCTGTCCTTCGCGAACGCGATCAGACGCTGACCCGGGGCGGAGAACCAGGCGATCGCGACACCCGCCGCGACGCCGGCCAGGATCGAAGCCAGACGGACGACCAGCGGCTGCTGCCCGAGCGCGTACCAGCCGGCGATGCCCGCCACGATGGCGAGCACCGCGGCCGCGACCTTCGCGCGGTCGGCTCCGCTTGATACCGTTTCAACGTTCTGGTTGGACATCTTCGAACCTGGCAGGGGCAGAGGGAATCGAACCCCCAACCTGCGGTTTTGGAGACCGCCGCTCTGCCAATTGAGCTA
>JBAXJZ010000494.1:0-3474 GCA_037137595.1 Burkholderiales bacterium
CCGCCCGCTGCGGTGTTCGCGACCGGCGTGGCGGTGCCGCCTGCTGCGGTGTTCGCGACCGGCGCGCCGGTGCCGCCCGCGCCGGTGCTCGCGACCGGCATGCCGGTGCCGCCGGTGCCTGCGTCGGCGATCGGCGCACCGGTTCCACCGGATCCGACCCCGGTGGTCTGGGTGCCGGTACCGCCGGAACCGGTCGTGGCCCCGGTGCCCCCCGTGCCGCCGGTGTCGGTCAGCGTCATCGGCGCGCCGGTGCCGCCCGAGCCGGGCCGCGCCGCGGATCCGTCCGACGGGGCGGTGCCGCGGCCGGCCAGGAAGCCGAGCCCGGCCGCAGCGACGATCGCGGCGACCGCGGCGATCCGCCACGGACCGTTCGACGATGCGCCGCGGGCGACGCGCGCCTCGCGCGCGGCCTGCGCGGCCGCGGCATCGAGCCGTGTGCGCATCGCCTCGGGAACCGGCTCGTCGAGCGTCTCGCGGCCGAGCCGGGCGAGGCCGTCGCGCTGGGCGCGCCAGGCGTGCAGCGTCTCGGCGAGCGTCGGATCGTCGCGCATCGCGGCCTCGATCTCGGCCGCGCGGGCCGGGTCGAGCCTGCCGTCCACCCAGGCGTGGAGGATGTCGTCGGGGAATCGGTGCGGTGAGTCGCTCATCGTCTCATTTCACTCGGCGCAGCCTGGGCGTCGCGTCGGCGCCCCCTTCCATCTCGATCCGGAGCTGCGCGCGCGCCCGCGACAGCCGCGACATGACCGTTCCGACCGGTACCCCGAGGATCGCCGCAGCCTCGTCGTAGCCGCAATCCTCCAGGCAGACGAGCAGCAGCACCTCGCGGTGCGCGAGCGGCAGCCGCTGCAGCGCGCGGCCGAGGTCGAGCCGGATCTGCACGTCGCGCCCGAGGTCGCCCGACTGCACCAGCGCCGCGGGCGGCGCGTCCTCGAGCGGGTCGGCCTCGTCGAGCGCCCGGCGCGCGCGGACGTGGTCGACGAACAGATTGTGCATCACGGACAGCAACCACGGCCGCAGCCGGCCGGGTTCGGGCCAGCGGCCGAGCGCGCGGCAGGCGCGCTCGAGGGTGTCCTGCACCAGGTCGTCCGCGCGGTGCGCGTCGCCGGTCAGCAGCCGCGCATAGCGGCGCAGGCCGGGGACGTGCGCCGGGAGCGCGGCCGGATCAGGGCTTGGCGACACGCCAGACGCCGTTGAAGCCGTCGCCGGTCCGGTCGCCGGGCCTGGCGTCCTTCGACCAGTAGCAGACCGGCTTGCCGCGGAAGGCCCACTGCCGGGCACCGTCGTCGCGGGTGACCACCGACCAGTCGCCGGACGCGGCCAGGACTCGGGGGGTGTTCATCGGGCGGGACTCCTCGTGGCGTGGGACCGGGCGGGGCGCCCGGATGGCGGCCGGACACCGGCCGCGTCCCCCGTAGACGGATCCGCGACCCGGTACATTCCCTCGCCCCGGTCCGCCCGCTCAGGGCGTGCCCAGCCAGGCGGCGATGCCGGCCGCGTTCAGGCGGATGTCCATCGCCAGCATCCCGCGCAGCGCGTCGGGTACGAGGCGGCAGCCGTGGGCCGCGGCCTCGCCGAGCAGCAGCGCATCCATGTCGTGCTCGAGGCGCGCGAGCAGCGCGTCGCGGTCGTCCCCGCAGGCGGCGCGCGCCTCCAGGCCCATCGCCTCGTAGGCATCGACCAGCCGCAGCAGCGTCGCGCCCAGCCGGGGCACGTCCTCGACCCTCGACCAGTGCGTGAGGTAGACCGCCTCCGGGCGCAGGTCGAGGATCCGGCGCAGCGTGGCGCGCAGCGCGGCGGGGTCGAACTGCACCGGCGTGGACGACGGGAACGCGAACGCGCGGCCGTCGACGTCGAGTTCGCGGTAGGAGATGCCGAAGGTGTCGCCGGCGAACACGTGGCCGGTGGCGGCGTCGCGGATCACCACGTGGTGGCGGGCGTGGCCCGGTGCGTCGAGACATTCCAGGGGCCGGCCCGCCAGGTGCAGGACCGTGCCCTCGGGCGTCGGCACGATCCGCGAGGCCGGCACCGGCACCGGCTCGCCGTAGGTGGCCTCGGCCTGCTCGCGGCCGTAGACCGCGACCGTGCCGGCCCACAGCTTCGCCGGATCGGCCATGTGCGGCGCGCCGCGCGGGTGGACCGCGAGCCGCGCGGCCGGAAGCCGGCGCATCAGCTCGCCCGCGCCGCCCGCGTGGTCGAGGTGGACGTGGGTGAGGATCACCCAGTCGACGGCCTCGGGCCCCACGCCCAGCGCCTCCAGCGCGGCCAGCGTGCGTGGCACCGCGTCGCGGGTGCCGGTGTCGAGCACCGCCGCGCGTCCGCCCTCGACGATCAGGTGGACCGCGTCGAAGCACGGACGGACATAGCCCGAATCGACGCTGAAGACGCCGTGGCCGAGCGACTGCATCAGGGAGCGGAGGTCCATCTGCGGCGGAACGCGGGGGCGGGAGGGGGAGTATCGCCGATCGGCGGCGGCCGGGTGCCGACGGACGATGCAGGGACATTCCGCCTCGGCCGCGCCCCGGCACCTAAGCTGTGCGCCCGGTTGCCATGACGCGCCCGGCGACCCCGTTCCCGATGCACCTCGACCTCGTCCTTGATTCCGCCCGCGAGCGGCTGCCGGCGGCGCTGCACGCGATGGCCGCCCGTCCCGACGTCCACGCGCTGCTGCTCCTGGGCTGCGACGCCGACGGCCACACGCCGGCCAGCGCGGATGCCGCGCTGCGCGCCTGCCCGAAGCCCGTGCTGGGCGGCGTCTTCCCGCGGATCGTCGTCGGCACCGACTGCCTGGAGCGCGGACTGCTGGTGATCGGCCTGCGGCGGCCGGTCGACGCGACCGTGGTCGACCGGATCTCGGGCCGCGCGCCCGTCGAGATCGCCGACCTCCTCGAGGCCGCCGGGCCGCGCAGCCGGCCCGGCGAGACCGTGATGGCGTTCGCCGACGGCCTCAGCGCCGGCATCGCCGGGCTGATCGAGGCGCTGTTCGACGTGCACGGCCTGGGCGTCAACTACGTCGGCGGCGGCGCGGGCTCGCTGTCGCTGCGGCCCGGTCCCTGCGTGTTCACCGGCCTGGGACTGCTCACCGACGCCGCGGTCGTCGGCCGGCTGCGCGCGGGCTCTGGCCTCGGCGTGCGCCACGGCTGGGAGCCGGTCAGCGAGCCGTTCCGAGTGACCGGCTCGCGCGGCAACGTGATCGAGACGCTGGACTGGCGGCCGGCCTTCGAGGTCTGGCACGGCGTGCTGCGCGCGCAGGGCGAGGCGCCGGCCGACGGCGACGGCTTCTTCGAGCGCGCCAAGGCGTTCCCGTTCGGGATCGAGCGGGTGGGCGGCGAGATCGTCGTGCGCGATCCGATCGCCCGCGAGGGCGACGCGCTCGTCTGCGTCGGCGCGGTGCCGCAGGGCGCGTTCGTCCGAGTGCTGCGCGGTCGGCCGGAGGCGCTGCTCGCCGCGGCCGCCGAGGCGCGCCGCGCGGCGGAG